>VBLM01000672.1 GCA_005879095.1 Deltaproteobacteria bacterium | reverse complement strand
CGTTCGCGAGCAGACCGCCGAACCGCTTGGTCAGCCCTTCGACGGCCAGCATCGCCCCCATCTACCAGAATTTGCGCAGCCGACACCGGCGCGTCACTTGGAGCCGCTAGAACGCGCCGTCATGACACGCCAACAGATCCTCGTCGTCGAGGACGAGCGCGACATCGTCCGGGTGCTCCAGTACAGCCTCGAGCAGTCCGGATTCGAGGTGGCCACGGCGTACGACGGCGAGCAGGCACGGGCGCACATCCAGCAGCGCGTGCCGGAGCTGGTCCTGCTCGACCTGATGCTGCCCGACGTGCCCGGAACGGAAATCTGCAAGGAGCTGAAGACGGCGCCGCGCACCCGCCAGGTGCCGGTGCTGATGCTGACCGCACGCGGCGAAGAGATCGATCGCGTGCTCGGCTTCGAGCTGGGCGCCGACGATTTCGTCACCAAACCGTTCAGCGTGCGCGAGCTGGTCCTGCGCATCCGCGCCATCCTGCGCCGCCGCACACCGGCGGAAAACGGAAAGCTGCGCGGGCAGGTCGGTCCGATCCAGGTGGATGCCGAAGCGCATCGCGCGTTCGTCGAGAAGCAGGAGGTGACGCTCACCTCGCTCGAGTTCCGGCTGCTGACCTCGCTGATGTCGCGGGTGGGCAGGGTGCAGTCGCGCGAGCAGCTGCTCGAGGAGGTGTGGGGACTTTCGCCCGAGACGCAGACCCGTACGGTCGACACGCACATCAAGCGGCTGCGCGAGAAGCTGGGCGCGGCCCGCGATCTGCTGGAGACGGTGCGGGGCGCCGGCTACCGGCTGGTCGATCCGGCGGAGAAGTGATGGCGCTGTTTCGCCGCGCCGTCTCGCTGGACGAAGCCATCTCGGTGATCCATGCGGCGCTGGCGGCGAATCCGTCGGCGCCGCTGCCGGTCGACCTTCAAGAATTGTCGGCGAGCCTGCGACGGCGCGAGCCGCTGCGCGCGGTGCCGCAGCCGCCGCAGGACATCCTCGATGCCTTTCCCGAACCGGTCGGCGTGCTCGAGAGCGGGTGCCGCTTCATCGCCAGCAATGCCGCGCTCGACGAGCTGCTCGCAGGCCGCACCGTCGATCGCACGGTGCTGCAGGCGACGCGCTGCGCCGAGCTCGACGAGGCCGTGGCCCGCGCGCTCTCCGGCGTCTGCGAGCGCCGCGAAGTCACGCTGCCGGGCCTGAGCAAGACGGTGCAGGCGATCGCCACGCCGCTGCCGGAAAGTCGGGCGCTGCTGATGATCCGCGACCTCACCGCGCAGAAGCGCGCCGAGACCGTGCGGCGCGATTTCATCGCCAACGCCAGCCACGAGCTGCGCACGCCGGTGGCGGCCATCACCGGCGCGGCCGAGACGCTGCTGGCGATGTCGCTCGACGACGGCGAGCGCGCGTTCACGGAGATGATCGCCCGGCACGCGGCGCGGCTGGCTCGGCTCACCAGCGATCTGCTCGATCTCTCCAAGCTGGAGTCCGGCCAGTGGCCGCTGGAGATGGGCGCCTACGACGGCATCACGGTGTGCGAGAGCGCGCTCGCGCTGGTCAAGGAGCGCGCCGCCGCCAAGGCCATCCACCTCGGCGCCGACGTGCCGCCGGAGCTGCAGATCCGCGCCGACGCGCGCGCGCTCGAGCAGATCCTCGTCAACCTGCTCGACAACGCGATCAAGTACACCCCGCAAGGCGGTCGCGTCACGCTGCTCGGCGACGGCGCCGGCGACCACGTGATCGTCTCGGTGATCGACACCGGCCCCGGCATCGAGCCGCGCCACCAGCAGCGCATCTTCGAGCGCTTCTATCGCGTCGACGGCGGGCGCGCCCGCAGCGACGGCGGCAGCGGCCTCGGCCTCGCCATCGTCAAACACCTGACCCAGGCCCAAGGCGGCGAAGTCGGCGTCGAAAGCGGCCGAGGCGGGAGCCGCTTCTGGGTGCGCCTGCCTGCCGCCTGAAACGGCACCGCCTTGTCACAACGCTGTCACACACGAAGCCCTAAAAGGAGCGACCCATGAAGAAGATCATCCTGATTGCGACTCTCTTGAGCAGCGCCGCCTTTGCCGACAAGCTCTTGATCAACGGCGCGGGCGCGACCTTTCCGTTCCCTATCTATTCGAAATGGTTTTCCGAGTACAACAAGCTGCATCCCGACGTGCAGATCAATTACCAGTCGATCGGCTCCGGCGGGGGCATCAAACAGATCACCGAGAAGACCGTCGACTTCGGCGCCAGCGACGCGCCGATGAGCGCGGAGGAGATGGGCCGGGCTGCCGGCATCCAGCACATCCCGACGGTGATGGGCGCAGTCGTCGTCGTGTACAACGTGAGCAGCATTTCCGAGCTGCGGCTCTCACCGGAAACGCTGGCGGGGATCTTCCTCGGAAAGATCACCAGGTGGAACGACCCCACGCTCGCGAAGGACAACCCGAAGGCGAAGTTTCCGGACGCAGCCATCACCGTCGTGCACCGTTCGGACGGCTCCGGCACCACTTCAGTCTTCACCGATTATCTCGCCAAGGTTTCGCCGGAGTGGAAGGCCGGCCCCGGTCAGGGCAAGAGCGTGAACTGGCCTACCGGCCTCGGCGGCAAGGGCAACGAAGGCGTCACCGGAACCGTCAAGCAGACCGACGGAGGCATCGGCTACGTCGAGCTGGCGTACGCGAATCAGAACAAGCTGACGCCTGCCGAGCTGAAGAATCACGACGGCGCCTGGGTCAAGGCGTCGCTGGAGTCGGTCTCCGCCGCGGCAGGGAAGGCCGAAATCCCCGACGACTACCGCGTCTCGATCACCGACGCGCCCGGCAAAGACGCGTACCCGATCTCCGGGTTCACCTGGCTCCTCGTCTACAAGGATCAGCCGGACGCGCAGAAGGGCGATGCGCTGGTCCGCTTTCTCTGGTGGGCGATCCACGACGGCCAGAAGATGGCGGCTGCGCTCGACTACGCGCCGCTTCCCGCTCCGCTCGTTCGCAAAGTAGAGGCGACGCTGAAGTCGATCACGGTGCAGGGAAAGGCCGTGCTTGCAGAGCGCAAGTGAAGTCGTGACCAGGCCGCGCGCCGTCGAGCAAACGCCGGCGGCGCGCGCCAACCTGCCCGATCGCGCCTGGGCGGCGGTGCTGACGGTGCTGGGCCTCGCGGTCCTCGCCGTCGCCGCGATGATCATCGCCGAGCTGTTGCGCGTCGGTGGGCCGGCACTCAAGCACACCGGCTTGATCGCGTTCGTCGGCAATTCGGTCTGGGACGTGACGCGCGACGTCTACGGCGCGCTGCCATTCATCTACGGCACGCTGGTGACATCAGGTGTTGCGCTGGTGCTTGCGCTTCCCGTCTCGATCGGACTGGCGCTCTTTCTCACCGAGATGGCGCCGGCGCGGATGCGATCGATCGTCTCCTTTCCCATCGCGCTGCTGGCGGGAATTCCCAGCGTCGTCTACGGACTGTGGGGACTGTTCGTGCTGGTGCCGATCCTGCGCAATCCGATCGAGCCGCTGCTGGCGCGAACGCATCTTCCCATCTTCACCGGCGCGCCGATCGGACTCGGATATCTCGCCGCCGGCGTGGTGATGGCGATCATGATCCTGCCCACCATCACCTCGATCGCGATCGAGGTGCTGCAGACCGTGCCCGGCGCGCTGCGCGAAGCCGCTCTGGCGCTGGGCGCGACGCGGTGGGAAGCGATCCGCATCGCGGTGCTCCCCTATGCGCGGGCCGGAATCGTCGGCGCGACGATGCTCGGCCTCGGCCGCGCGCTAGGCGAGACGATGGCGGTGACGATGGTGATCGGCAACTCGCCGACCATCCGCGCTTCGCTCTTCGCGCCCGGATATTCGTTGCCGGCGGTGATCGCCAACGAGTTCGCCGAGGCGAGCGGCGACATGCAGACCGGCGCGCTCGCGGCGCTCGGGCTGCTGCTCTTCGCGGTGACGGTGCTGCTCAACATTGCCGCGCGAGTCCTGGTGCGCATGTCGCGGCGCGGTCCAGCCCGGGTGGCGGCATGAGCCTCCGGCGTTTCACCAACGGCTTCATGACTGCGCTCTGCGCGCTCGCGCTGCTGGTCGCGCTGGTGCCGCTGGTATCGCTCCTCTGGCTGGTGGTTTCACATGGCGTGAAAGGGCTCTCGCTCGATTTCTTCACCGCCATTCCGGCGCCGGTCGGCGAAACCGGCGGCGGAGTGGCGAACGCGATCGCGGGCACGCTCTACATCGTCGGCATCGCCTGCGCGTTTGGCGTCCCGCTCGGCGTCGGCGCCGGTGTTTACCTCGCTGAACGCGGCGACTCACCGCTCGGCGACGCGATCCGTTTCACCGCCGAGGTGCTCTCGGGCGTTCCCTCGATCGTCGTCGGCATCGTCGCCTACGCCCTCGTCGTGCTGCCGATGCGGCGCTTCTCCGCGCTGGCGGGCGGCGCCGCGCTGGCGGTCCTGATGGTGCCGACGCTTGCGCGCAGCACCGAAGAGCTGGTGCGCCTCGTGCCGCGATCGCTCCGCGAGGCTTCGCTCGCGCTCGGCGTGCCCGAGTGGCGCACCTCGCTGCGCGTCGTGCTGCGGACCGCGCTTGGCGGGATCATGACCGCCATCCTGCTCGCCGTCGCGCGCGCGGCGGGCGAGACGGCGCCGCTGCTCTTCACCTCGTTGAACAACCAGTACTGGAACTGGCGCGTCGATCAGCCGACCGCCTCGCTCACCGTCCAGATCTTCAACTACGCGGTGAGCCCCTACCAGGACTGGCACGACAAGGCCTGGAGCGCCGCGCTGGTGCTGCTGTTGCTGGTCGGCACGCTCTCGCTCGCAGGCCGGCTGCTCTCGAGGAGCCGGGTGCGATGAAGATCGAAGTCCACGGATTGAACGCCTGGTTCAAGGCCAACCACGCGCTGCGCAACGTTTCGCTCAGCGTGCCGGAGAATACCGTGCTGGCCATCATCGGGCCGAGCGGTTGCGGGAAGAGCACGTTCGTGCGCTGCATCAACCGGATGCACGAGCTGGTACCGGGCGCGCGGCAGTCGGGCAAGGTGCTGGTGGACGGGCAGGACCTGCACGCCCGCCGCGTCGATCCGGTCGATCTGCGGCGCCGCGTGGGCATGGTCTTCCAGCGGCCGAATCCGTTTCCGACGATGTCGATCTTCGACAACGTGGTCTCGGGACTGAAGCTCAACGGCATCGGCGGCGACTACCCGAAGCTGGCGGAAAAGAGCCTGCGCGAGGCCGCGCTCTGGGATGAAGTCAAGGACCGGCTGCAGCACAGTGCGCTCTCGCTGTCGGGCGGCCAGCAGCAGCGCCTTTGCATCGCGCGGGCGCTGGCCATCGAGCCGGAGGTGCTCTTGATGGACGAGCCGGCCTCGGCGCTGGATCCGATCGCAACCGCGAAGATCGAGGAATTGATCCGGGAGTTGCGCGAGTCTTTGACGATCGTCATCGTCACGCACAACATGCAGCAGGCAGCGCGGGTATCGGATGCAACGGCCTTCTTCTACATGGGAGAATTGATCGAGCACGGGCCGACCGAGAAGATCTTCACCAACCCGCGCGAGACTCGCACCGAAGATTACGTGACGGGCAAATTCGGATGACCTCAAAAGCTCACACTGACAAGACGTACGATGCGCAGCTCGACGACTT
>VBLM01000671.1 GCA_005879095.1 Deltaproteobacteria bacterium | reverse complement strand
AGCAGGCCCTGACCGGTCGAGCGAATCCTGGGCCCCGGCACTTCGCCGGACTCGATGCGGTCGCGCAGGACGCGCGTGTTCTGCCACGGCGAGGAGAGATCGAACACGGTGGTGAACCCGTAGCGGGTGAGGAAATCCTGGAGCTGCCGCATCAGCTCGGCGGCCGGAATCGCCGCGGCGTTGGCCCATTTCCGCTCGAAGAAATGGACGTGGCTGTTGCAGAAGCCCGCGGTGATCGTCAGCCCCGCGCAATTGACCACTTCGGTATCCGGCGGCACCGTCGCGCCGCTGGCCGCGGCGACCTTTCCGTCCTGGATGAAGACGATGCCGTCGCGGATGGGATCCGCCTCGGGAGTGACGTAGATCGTCCCGCCCACCAACGCCAAAGGCCTGTCCGCCACGTGGCGATTGTACTAGATGCGCCTGACGAACGTTCGTTCGTAGCTGGTGAAGCATTCGAAAAACTGTAGAGCGCGATCGCGACGTCCTTCGCACCTGCCGCACCGAGCCCGGGAAAGCTGAACGAGGTATCCAACTCCGGCTGCGGGTCGGGAAGGAAATATCCGTGGTGCGTGCCGCCGTACTTCGCGATCAATTCGATCCACCGCCGCCCGTATTCCTCGAACTCAGCGGTTTTTCCCGGCGCGATAACGTAGCGGATGCAGCAGGTGATCAAGACGCCTCCCGATGCGAAATGAGCAGCACGATCGACGGCCAGAGTTGGATCAGCAGGCGATCGATCGTCACCTTGAACATGAAGGTCAAATCGTGCGGCTGCATGAGCAGGATGCCGAGGTGGACGAGCATCGTCGCCAGCGGAAACCAGGAGAGCCAGCGGAGTTGCGGAGGCGCCGCGCTCCACTTCCGGGCGAAGACCGCCCAGACGACGAGGGCGAGCAAGTGAAGCCCCCATGCTTGCAGCAGCACGATCCGGCGACCGATGAGCAAGAGCAGCGTCCACCAGCGATCGACGCTGATCGCGCGAGCCAGCGACAGGCTGTACGCCAGATCGTTGGGCGGGACGTAGCCGAGCTTGAAGACCGCGAGCAAGCTGAGGAATGGCAACGCGCCGGCGCCAAACGCGACGAGCGAAGAGAGCCGCCGTTCGGTAAGCAAGACCGCTGATGCGATCAGAAGTCCGTTGAGCAGGCCTTCGTTCTTGGTCCAGGCGGCCATCGAGGCGAACGCTCCGGCCGCCGCGATCGCGCGCAGGTCACCAGGCTCCTTGACGATCAGGATCGCGATCGCCGCCGCCGTGAATGCCGCCAGCGGCAGATCGGCCTGCTCGGTCGCGCCGAGCATGACCAGCGCCGGCGTCGTGACCATCGCCAGGCCCGCCCACCAGCGCTTTTCGACTGGAGCGCCGGCAACGACGATGGCGACGGAGCAGGCGGTGAACAACACCGCGATGACCGCCGGCACCGCTCTGCTTTCGCGGCCGAGCAATTCGAAGCCGCCCGCAACCAGACCGGGCAGCAGCAGCGGGTAATCCTGGTGCGTCCAGAAGAGAATTTCCGGCGAAAACGCGGATCGAAAGCCGGCGCCGGCGCGAAAGAGCCACCGCGCCCGCAGGTTCCAGATGATGAACGCGTCGTTTCCGCCATCCGGATAGCGCGCGATGTGATCGATCAGGGCCGCAGCGGCGACGGCGCACGCTGCGAAGAAGATGGTGCGACCCGCTGCTGGTGCCTTCTCTTCGCGGCTGCGCTTCCACAGGAATACCGACGCCGCAACGACCAGCGGACCGTCGATCGCGACCGCCGGCACGCCCGTAAAGAGGTGCACGGTCGACGACGCCGAGAACACGGCCGTAGCACCGAGGATCGCGAGCGTCCATCTCATCTGCGGCGCAGGAGCGCGATGGTCGGCGCCGGCCGCGCGACGACCTCGTAGCGGCCGGCCGCGATCAGCGCTTCCAGCTTGGTGACATCGGCGAAGTTGGCGACCGCCAGCGGCAGATCCCGATCGGCATGCGCCAGGATCACCGGCGCCAGCGCGTACTGCGCCTGCGCGTACATCATGTCGCCGTTGTCGAATCTCCGCGGCAGCGACGGATCGGCATCGACTGCCTCGTCGGACAGATACCCCACGCGCTGAACGTTCAGGAACGCTCGCAGCGGCTCGAAGTCGCTGCCGACCAGTTCGCCCCGCCGGCCGGAGATCGGCTCGTAGATCAGGTAGTAGAACGCGATCCGGCCCGCGCCGATCGCGACGATCGCCGCGAGCCTGTTCCTTGGGGCGGTCGATGGCGATGTAGATCACCGAGTCCCAGGAGTTGTGGATTCCGATCAGCAACAGGATCAGCGCGGCCGCCGCGACCACGAACAGGCCCGCCGGATACGCCGCGAGCACGATGGCCGCCACCAGCACCGCCGCGTACGCGATCAGCGGAAAGAGAGCGTGAAAGAGCCAGTCCTCGAGCACCGGTTTGTAGCTCATCCGCCGGCGCGCGCGGATGATGACCACCGCTACGTAGACGACGCCGAGGGCGCCGGCGATGCCGAGCGCCGCTGCTGCGTTCGAGATCTCCCGCCAGGGGACGCTCAGGATCGACGCGAAGACCAGGACCGAGCAGAAGTGCACCACCGTCGGGGTGCCGAAAGCGCGGACCTCGGCTTTGCCGGCCTTCCCGGTATCGACGCCGATCAGCGTCATCACCACGAACTGCAGGCCGGTCAGCGCCGCCGCCGAAGAGCCGACGATGACGTAGAAATTTTCCCACCCGGCCAGCGGCAGCGCACGTTCCATTGAGCGCGGCACGATACTACAGTGCAACCGGCATGGCGCTCGTCGATCGGCTCATCCTTCGCGAGATCCTCGTCCCCCTGGCGGTCGGGATCCTCGCCATCGTGCAGCTGCTGGTCATCCTGCAGCTCCTGCAGCTCAATCAGATCGTCTTCGGCAGCGCGGTCACCCTGGGCGACCTGGGCCGGCTGACGGTGGCCCTGGCTCCGCACTTCCTCGTCGTCGCGTTGCCGCTCGCGTTCATGCTCGGTGTTCAACTCGGCATCGGCCGGCTTTCTTCGGATCGCGAACTGCTTGCGATGAGCGCCGCGGGCGTTCCTCCGCTCCGATTCTATCGCGTGCCGATTGCCATTTCTCTCGCGCTTGGCGTCGCCGTCGCCGCGCTCGTCCACTGGGCCGAACCCTGGGGATTCCAGGAGCTCAATCGCGTTCTCAATCAAGTCATCAAGCGAAACCTTCAGTCGGGCTTGACGCCCGGTCTCTTCAACGACGGGTTGCCGCGCTTCATGATCTATGTCGGCGGGCAGGAGCACGGTGGATCGGGTCTCTGGAAAGGAGTGCTGATCGAGGACGAGGTCGGTGACGGAGCGCCGCTTCTCGCGCTTGCGGAAGGAGGGCGGGTGGAAGACACCGGCGGCGACGCGCTGATGCTTCACTTGTTCAAGGGTGAGATCCACCGGTCCGAGCCGCGGGGCGAGACGGTCGCGCGCTTCGACGAGGGCACCTTCGTTGCGGGAGTGCAGGCGGCGAGCAAGAACCGCTTCTCGAACAACGAGATCCAGCTTTCGAATGCCGTCTTGCGGCAGAGGGTTGCGGAGCTCGAACGCCGAGGTGGTGACGACGATCGCGACCAGGCCGCCCGCATGCGCCTCGAGCTCGTGCGGCGATGGGCGATCCCCTTCGCCTGTTTCGTCTTTGCCATCCTCGGCGTGCCGCTCGCGACCGGAGCCCGCGGCAGCAAGAGCTCGGCCTACCTGATCACCATGGGCGCTTTCGTCAGCTATTACGCGCTGTCGCGAGTGGCCGTCGCGCTCACCGTGAGCGGATGGAATGCCTGGGCGGCGGGACTGATACCAAATGCCCTGATCCTGATCGCCGGATTGCTCTTGACCCTGCGGACGTCCGTCCTCGGCATCGGCAAGCCTCAGTGACGATCTGAGGCGAACGACCAGCCGCCGCTCTTTGCGATCGTCATCCAGGATTGAGGTACGGCGATACCGTCGCGGATGACGGCACTGTGAATCGTGCCGTCGGCTGGCAACGCTTGTGCCGGCCAGGGCGATAACTTCCTCCCCGCCGCCAACTCCACGATCGCCAATGTCTCGACCTCGGGGGAGACGACCAGGATCGGGTCGTCCGGCTTCAGTCCGTCGAGCGCGGGCGCGAGCGTCGTCGAGAAGACACAAGGCGGCTTCAGCACCCGAGCCCAGATTCCGGAGATGGATCCAGCCCAGGCGACGACCGACGCCATCGCCAGAGTGACTGCCATCGCCTGCGGTTTCACCCTCTCGAGGAGCGATCCGGCCGCGACGCCCGCCAGCGCTCCCAGCAAGGGAAAGGCAACGTAAGCGTGATTTCCCCACTTGCGCTCGGGAATGCAGAGGAGCGCGACCATCAGTACGCAGGCCCCGGCGAGCGGACGCAGTCGAGGGTTTCGCACTGCTTGCGCCAACCCGAGAATGAGAAATGGGAAACCCGGCCAGAATCGCCGCGCGACGACGGAAAAGGGAAACCACCACATCACGATTCCGTTGTTGATGCTGCCGCCCGCCAGTCCCAGCAGCCGGTCGTGCAGATACTGCGTGCGCCACCCTCCTCCTGGGTCGAGCCAGATGAACAAGGCAAACGGAAGCACGGCAGAAACGACGGCAATCGGCGCTCTCTTGTCAGGCAATCGCGTCACGGCCACGCAGCCGAGTGGCAGGAGACCAAAAGGGCCCTTGATCAACGTCGCAACCGCGCCGAGGATTGCGGCCAGAATCCAGCGATCCTCGAGCGCAGCGGCCGCGGCTGCGGTGGCAAACAGATACAGCGCAGGCTCGATCAAGGGCCGGCCGCCGTACTGCCAGATCACCTCGCAGGTCCCGAGCAGGAACATCGCCGCGACGCCCGCCCAGGTGCCGCCGATGCGGGCCGCGATCCTGCCCGCCAGGTAAATCGCCGCGAGCGTGAAGAGGGCGCTGAGCGGATTGACGGCCCATTCACCGAAGAGACGAATCGCTGCAATGCCGGGCCAGAATGCGAAAGGCAAATGCTCGCGAAAGGACGGATAGAATCCGGGCAAACAGCGCAGATCGAACCACTCGTGCGCGCGCGCCATCGTGCGTTCGATGACCAGATAAAGCTGGGCGTCCGTGTCGTCGACGTGTCCCCGCCATGGCGCGACGACCAGGGCGGCGCAGGTCAGCAGGGTGGCGGCGAACGCGACGCGCGTCGCGCTGGGATGCATCACGCGTTCCATCCAGGGCCGGCACGATAGCAGATGTGGATCTCACTCGGTGGCTGTGAAAAACTCCCTTCATGGACCTCGACCTGAACGAGCTGGCGAAAGTGTCGCACCTGTTCGAGGCGCTCGATGCGGCCGGGCGCAAGGAGTTCCTCAAACTCTCGCACCGCAAACGCGTGAAGGCCGGCGAGGTGATCTTCCGCGAGGGCGACGCGGGCGGCGAGTTCTACGTCATCGCCAACGGCCAGGTCCGCGTCACCGCCGATTCGCTGGAGGGCGAGAAAGAGATCGCGAAGCTCGGCCACGGCCAGTTCTTCGGCGAGATGGCGGTGCTCAACGGCGACAAGCGCAACGCCACCTGTACCGCGGTCACCGACGCCGACCTGGTCGCGTTCCCCTCGGCAGCGGTGGAAAAAATCCTCGCCGAGTATCCGGCGGCGCGCGAGGCGCTCCACCGCGTCGGCGTGCTCCGCAGCGAAGACACCATGCAGAAGCTGATGGAGTAATGCCGATCCAGGCCGTCCAGGACTTGAAGCGGCTGCGCGAGATCAGCGTGGTGGTCGTGCGCCACGGATTCGGCGAGCTGTGGGATCGCGCGAAGATCTGGGATGTCCTCGGCCGCCGCGAAGAGGCGCAGAAGCCATCGCCGGGTAGCACCGCTCGGCGATTCCGCGAGACGCTGGCGGAGCTGGGGCCGACCTTCATCAAGCTCGGGCAGATCCTCTCCTCGCGGCCCGACATCCTCCCACCCGATTTCATCACCGAGCTCACCCTCCTTCAGGACAGCGCCGCGCCGATGCCGCTGCAGACCGTCCTGCAGCTGATCGAGAAAGGCCTCGGCCAGCCCGCGAACACGCTGTTCGCGAGGATCGATCCGGAACCGATGGCGTCGGCCTCGATCGCGCAGGTCCACCGCGCGCGGCTGAAGACCGGCGAGGACGTGGTCGTCAAGGTGCAGCGCCCGGTCATCGAGGCGCAGATCCGCTCCGACACCGACCTGCTCTTCTACCTGGCGCGCTTCCTCGAGGGTGTGATCGAGGAGACCGGCATCTACACGCCCACCGGCATCGTCGCCGAATTCCGCAACGCGATGCTGCTCGAGCTCGATTTCGAGAATGAGGCGCGCAACATCGAGGAGTTCGCGAAAAACCACGCCGAGCGGCCGTACGTGGTGATTCCGAAGCTGTACCGCGAGCTTTCGTGCAAGACGGTGATCACGCTGCAGGAACTGAAGGGCCGCAAGCTCAAGGAAGTCCTCCAGGACCCGAGCGGCGTGGACAAGAAGCAGCTCGCCAGGAACATCCTCGACGCGAGCTTCCACCAGCTCTTCACCGACGGGCTCTTCCACGGCGATCCGCACCCCGGCAACGTCATCGTCATCGAGGGGAACCGGATCGGCCTGCTCGACTTCGGCCTCGTCGG
>VBLM01000125.1:3835-4322 GCA_005879095.1 Deltaproteobacteria bacterium | reverse complement strand
TCGCGGACTACCTGAACAGCGGCTGGGACCGCGGCCACATGTGCCCGTCCGAGGACCGGACCGCGACCCTGCTCGACAACGAAAACACGTTCTACCTGACCAACATGGTCCCGCAGGCGGACAACGTGAACGGCGGGCCGTGGGCGCAGCTCGAGGCCTACGCGCGTTCGCTCGCCACCGCCGGCAAGGAGGTCTTCGAGGTCGCCGGCGGAATCTATGCCGGCACGCCGAAGACCATCGGCGCCGGCGCGGTGGCGGTGCCCTCCAGCACGTTCAAGGTCCTGGTCGTGCTCGACGTGCCGGGACAGACCGCCGCCAACGTGACCAGCAGCACGCGGGTGATCTCGGTGATCATGCCGAACGACAACGCCGCGGTGGCGAAGAGCGCCGACTGGCACGGCTTCCGGGTCAAAGCCAAGGACATCGAGGCGCAGACGGGTCTGCGGCTTCTCTCGGACGTCTCCGAGCCGATCCGGACCACGCTGGA
>VBLM01000125.1:0-3790 GCA_005879095.1 Deltaproteobacteria bacterium | reverse complement strand
CGGATCCGCTGATCGGGCGCGCCCTGGGCTCGTACCGCGTCATCCGGCGTATCGGCGAAGGCGGGATGGGAGGCGTGTACGTCGCCGAGCACCCCGCCATCGGTTCCAAGGTCGCCATCAAGGTGCTGCACGCGCGCCTTGCGGCCGATCGCTCCATCGTCGACCGGTTTTTCAACGAGGCGCGCGCGGTCAACCTGATCGGTCACGACAACATCGTCAAGATCCTCGACTTCAACGTCACCGACGACGGGCGGCACTACTTCGTGATGGAGTTCCTCGAGGGCCGCCCGCTGCAGTCGCACCTTGCCGGGGGACAGCCGCTGCCGCTGCGGCTGGTCGCGCCGGTCATCCTGCAGTGCTGCCGCGCCCTGCACGCGGCGCATCAGCACAACATCGTCCACCGCGATCTGAAGCCGGACAACATCTTCCTCACCACCCACGGCGGCCTGGCGTACTTCGTCAAGATCGTCGACTTCGGGATCGCCAAGCTGTCGGACTTGATCGGCGGCGCGCGGACGCAGACCGGCACGGTGATGGGCACCCCGGCCTACATGTCCCCGGAGCAAGCCGCGGGCGAGACGACGACCATCGGACCTGCCAGCGACATCTACTCGCTGGGCGTGGTCCTGTTCCAGCTTCTCGTCGGGCGGCCGCCGTTCGCCGATTCCAGCGCCTCGCTGCGCAGGGTGATGCTCGCGCACTTGAGGGATCCGCCGCCGCTGCCGCGCTCGATCAACCCGAAGGTGCCCTCGCGGCTCGAGGCGCTGGTGCTCAAGGCGCTCGAGAAGGAGCCGGAGAACCGCTTCGCGTCGATGCGCGAGATGCACGATGCGCTCTTCGCCTGTTTCGAAAAGCTGAAGGTGAGATGCGACCTGCCCCGGACGGACGAGGTCGAGAGCGACATCGAGGGCGAGCGGGGCGATGCCTCGCTGCCCACGGTCACGCCGGCGGCATCGAGGACCCGGGACTCGCTCGAGGACGAGCTGCCCACCGTCACCCGGCAGCCGCGGATCATGGGGCGGACGTTTTTCGGCGCGGCCGCAGTCGCAGTCGTCGCCGGCGCCGGAGCGTTCCTCTGGCTGCGGCCGTTCAAGGCGAAGGAGGCGAAGCCGCCGCCGCCGCCCGCCGTCGTCGACTTGCTCCCTGCCCCCGCTCCCGCGCCGCCACCGACCGCGATCGCGACTCCGGTCGCTCCCGTGGAAAAGGCGGAGCATGAGCAGCCACCGCCGGCCCCGCCTCCGGTGACGAAGGCGAAGGCGGTCTCGAAAAAGGTGCTTCCGCAAGTGAAGGCCGCCCCGGCGGTCGAGGTGCCTCTCTTCGTCGCCTCCGATCCGCCGGCTTCGGTCGAAGCCAGTTGGCCGGGCGGAGGGCAGCACGGTGAGACGCCCATCCAGATTCGCGTCCCCAAGGACTCGACGGTGAAGCTGGTCTTCACCCGGACCGGTTACAAACCCGAGACGCGCGAGCTGACCGTGGCGCAGGCGCAGGCCGTGACCGCGGCGCTGGCGCCCGAGAAGTGATCAGGGGCGCAGCAGCAAGAGCGCGTTTTCATTGAGGATTACGATCTCGCCCGAGGGCGTCCGCGCGATCCGCGCCACGGCGTTCAAGCTGGTCGGCAGCGGCCCGGCTATGAGGCCGCGCTGAAACGGCATGCCGGCAGCCGTGCTCACGGGCCAGCCGAATCCGTTGCTGGTGAGCTTCCGGACCGCGCCGTTGTTCTTGTCGGCGACGAACAGGGTGGTCGGCCCTGCCGCGATGATGCGATCCAGATTGAAGAACATGGCGGTCTCGCCGGGACCGTCCTGGTAGCCATCGCCGTTCGCGCCGGCGATCAGCGTCTTGGACCAGATGTCGCCGCTCTTCGCCACCCGGTAGACGCCGAACGCGTCGGTCGCATACAGCGTGCTCGCGTCGGCCGCCGTGACGGACTTGATGCCGTTGAACGGCGCGATCGGCGTCGAGACGTGCCAGACCGAGCCGGTCCACGTCAGCTGGCGGATCGCCCCGCAGCCCGACATGCACGGATAGCCGTCGGCATCGGCCACGAACAGGTTGTTCGCGTCTGCGACCGCGACCATGGCCGGATAGGCGAACTGCGCGGCCGCGCCGTCGCCGTCGAGGTGGCCGTAGGTCCCGTCTCCCGCGACCGGCGACTCGGTCCAACCGCTCGAACCGTTGGTGAGAGCGAAGATCTGGTATCCGCGGACGAAATAGATCGTCGAGGGATCCGCGACCGCGAGCCCGGTGCCGGAGAAGCTCGGCATCAGGGTGGTGACGGTCCAGCGCGTGCCGTCGAAGGCTGCCTTCCGGAGGCCCGCGTCCGGGAAGACGAAGGTGTCGTCGTCGAGCGCCGCCACCGACGCGTAGTCGTTCTCGCCGCGCGTCACGATGCGCGCGTCGAACCCCGGACCCGACGGAGCGTTCACCGGCGCGTCGGTCCCGCGCGTGCCGCCGACGGTCGTCACCTGCCAGGCGCCGCTTTCGAAGGAGACTTTGCGGATCAGCCCGTTGTTGCCGTCCGTGACCCAGGCGGCGCCGAGGCCCAGCGCCGCGATTGCCGAGACGCTGGAAAAGCGCGCGACGTCGCCAGGGCCGTCGGCCCAGCCGGATGCCGTGGTGCTGCCGGCGATCCGGTTCATCGACCAGGTGCCCAGCGCGTCGCTCGCGGCGTAAACCGCGGACGAGTCGGCGACGAACAGATGATGCGCGTCGACGGCGCCGACGGCAGTCGCGCGGTTGGACGCGAATGCGCTGGCGGGGAGCGGCGTCGTCACCTGGCAGTCGCCGGAGGACAGGTCGAGCTTGCGGATGGCGTTGTCGGCGACGAAGAGCATCGTCGGTCCAGCCGCCGAGATGCTCCACGGGAAGTCGAATTCCGCGGCGAGGCCGGTGCCGTCGCTCGTCCCGTGCGTCCCGCCGGCGATGGTGGAGACGTCCCACGCGCCGGAGTTGAACTGGACCGCGCGGATGGCGTAGTTACCGAGGTCGGCCACGTAGGCGGTGTTCGCGTCGACCACCGCGATCGCCCGCGGGCTGCGAAATTCCGCGCTCAAGCCGGCGCCGTTCTTGAACCCGAAGACGCCGGCCCCGGCGATGGTGGTCGCGTGCCACGCGCCGCCGGACCGCGTAAGCTGCGCGACCTTGGCCACACGGTCGGACACGGTGAACAAGGTGTTCGCATCGGCGAACGCGATCCCCTGCAGCCCGTTGAACCGGGCGCCGGTTCCGGTGCCGTCCTGCTGGACGAAGCCGTCCTGGCCGCCCGCCAGCGTCGTGACCACGCCGTCGGCGCCGATCTCGCGCACCGCATTGGTGGGCGCGGGCTCGGCGGTATAGACGTTTCCGTCGGGATCGACGGCGATCCCGGTCGGCGTGTTGAACTCCGACGACGCGACCGGTCCGTCGAGATATCCACGGCCGCCGGTCGTGCCGGCGATCAGCATCAGTCCGCTCTGGTCGGAGGCGACGTCGACCGCGGTCGGTGCGGTCTCGCCGGCCTCGTTGACGGCCGTGCAGGTGAGCTGGACCGGCGATGTCGAAGGCGCGAAATCGACCAGCGCCCCGGAAGCCGTCGTGCCTGAGGGCAGGAAGGTGCCGTTCTGAACGGTCCACTGATAGGTCAGTCCCGCGACGGGCGCCTTGACCTTGGCCGACCCGGTCCGATCTGCAAGGACAAACGTGTGCGAGACGATCTCGGGCGCTACTACAGGGGTGGGCGCCGTCAGCGAAACCGTGGTGCGCTTCTGCGCCGGGTCGCCGGCGAGGTTGGTCGCGGTGCAGGTCAGCTCGA
>VBLM01000670.1 GCA_005879095.1 Deltaproteobacteria bacterium | reverse complement strand
GTGATCAACGAGAACGACACCGTCAGCGTGGAGGAGATCAAGTTCGGCGACAACGACGCGCTGGCGGCGATGGTGGTCGATCTGGTCGAGGCCGATCTGCTCGTCATCCTCACCGACGCCGGCGGGGTGTACACGGCCGATCCGCGTAAACATGCGGATGCACGAAGGATTCCGGAGATCGAGCGAGTGACGGCTTCGGTCGAGGCGCTGGCGGCTTCCGGCGAGAGCGACCTCGGCACGGGCGGCATGATCACCAAATTGCGGGCGGCGCGGCGAGCATCGGAAGCGGGCGTGCGGTGCGCGATCCTGCCGGGCGAGCCGGGGATGCTGGGCAAGCTGCTGGCGGGCGAAGACGTCGGTACGCTGGTGCAGGCTTTGGGTGAGCGGCAGCGGCTGCGCAAGCGGTGGATGCTCGATTTGAAAGCGCGCGGCTCGCTTCTGGTCGACGACGGCGCGCGGGCAGCGCTGATCGAGCGCAAGAAGAGCCTTCTGCCCAGCGGCGTGCGCGAGGTGCACGGGACGTTTCTCTCCGGCGATCCGGTCGAGATCGCCACGCTCGACGGCCGCGCCTTCGCGCGCGGGCTGGCGGTCTATTCGGCGGACGAGGTGCGGCGGATTTCCGGGCTGCGCAGCGCGGAGATCGAGGGCCGGCTGGGATACCGGCTGCTCGATTGCGTCGTGCACCGCGACGACCTGGTGGTGACGGCTTGAGGCCCGAGCTGAAGCTGTCCGCTCTGGAGATGGCCGAGCGCGCCCGGGTGGCGTCGAGAGAGTTGCTGAAGGCCGATCGGGCGAAGCTCGTCCTCGAGGCGGCCGCACGGATCGAGCAGCGCGCGCCCGAGATCCTGGCTGCGAACGAGATCGATCTGTCGCGTGCACGCGATCTCTCGCCGGCGATGATCGACCGGTTGCGGCTGGACGGGAAACGGTTGGGCGACATCGCCCGCGCGATGCGCGAAGTCGCGGCGCTGCCCGATCCGGTGGGCGAGGTCGTCGAATCGTACCAGCGGCCGAACGGGCTGCGCGTCGAGCGGGTCCGTTCGCCGCTCGGCGTCATTCTGATGATCTACGAAGCGCGGCCGAACGTGACCGCGGAAGCGGCCGCTTTGTGCCTGCGCAGCGGGAACGCGGCTTTGCTGCGCGGCGGGAGCGAGGCCCTCCAGACGAACTCGGCTCTGGTGAGCTGCTTCGAGGAGGATTTCGTCCAGCTGGTGCCGCCCGAGCGCGCGCTGCTCGACGAGCTGTTGCAGCTGGAGGATCGGATCGATCTCTGCATTCCGCGCGGCGGGCCGTCGTTGATCCGCTTCATCGCCGAGCGGTCACGGGTGCCGGTGATCAAGCACTACCAGGGTGTATGTCACTTGTATGTCGCGCCGGACGCGGACCTCGAGATGGCCGAGAGGATCGTGGTCAACGCCAAGACGCAGCGGCCAGGCGTGTGCAACGCGCTCGAGTGCGTTCTCATCGATGGGAAGATCCACGATTTCGAATTGCGGTTGCGCCGGGCGATGCCGCAGGTCGAATTCGTCGAGGGCGAATATGGGACCGAGTTTCTCGATCTGAAGATCTCGTACGCTTTCGTCGACGGAATCGATCAGGCCCTGCAGCACATCGCGCGTTACGGCAGCCGGCATACCGAAGCGATCGCGACGCGCGACCCCGCTCAGGCGGAAAGATTCCTGCGCGAGGTGGACGCCAGCTGCGTCCTCTGGAACGCCTCGACGCGCTTCAACGACGGCGGCGAGCTGGGGCTCGGCGCCGAGATCGGCATCTCCACCAGCAAGCTGCACGCCTACGGACCGATGGGCCTGCGCGAGCTCACCTGCACGCGATTCGTGGTGCGGGGAGACGGACAGGTCCGCACATGACCTCAGGAGGAAAACGCAGAATGCCCAGCGCAGCAGTCCGAATCGACGAGGATTCCCGCCGTACCGCAGTCGCAGCCGCCCGCGCCGCACTGGAGAAGAAGGCGGAGGAAGTGGTGGTGCTCGATCTGCGGGGAGTATCCGGGTACACGGACTTTCTCGTCATCGGGTCGGGATCGAGCGATCGGCAGATCGAGGCCATCGCCGAGAGCGTCGAGAAGGAATTGAAGGCGCAGGGGCACCGCCTGGTCGGCTCGGAAGGCCAGCGCGGCGGGCGCTGGGTGCTGCTCGATTTCGGCGACGTGGTGGTGCACGTCTTTCACCAGGACGAGCGCATGCATTACGACCTCGACGGGTTGTGGGCGGACGCGCCGCGCATCGAGGTTTCGCCCTGAAGATTCGGGTGGTGAGCGTCGGGAAGGACAAGGGCCCGACGCTCGAGCTCAGCGAAGAATACGCGAAGCGGCTGCAGCGCTTCGCCGAGGTGGAATTGTTTGAGCTCAAAGCATCTGACCAGGTGCTCGCGCGCGTGCGCGGCGAGCTGTGGGCGCTGGATCAGCGCGGCGTCGAGCTGAGCTCCGAGCAGCTGGCGGAGAAGGTCTCTCGAACGGCGCAGATCACGCTCGCGATCGGCGGCGACGAAGGGCACCAGCCGGTGCTGCGCGAGCAGGCCCGATTCGTCTGGTCGCTCTCGAAGCTGACGCTTCCGCACCGGCTGGCGCGCGTGGTCGTCCTGGAACAGCTCTATCGCGCGTTCGAGATCATTCGCGGCGGGCCGTACCATAAGTGAGGCCTTCGCGGGCCGCCCAGTTGGAGAACCGCGGGCCGAAATCGACCCCAAAGCGCCGGTGCATCGGACACTGCCTGGACGGAGCGGTGCCGGGCGCGAACTTTTCGTGGACGGTTGACGGACAGTGTGGGCCGGCCAAATCGCCGGAGAGCGCGCAGACGTCGTGCTCTTCCCAGCTGACTGCGTAGAGCGGCGCCGGCCGGTCGATGCCCGCCATCGCCAGCGTCATGATGCGATGGAAGAGCGGGCCCGCGCCGGTGATGCCGCTGACGTGCTGCATCGTGCGGCCGCTCATGTTTCCCACCCAGACGGCGACGGTGCGCTCGTGCGTGTAGCCGACCGTCCAGTTGTCGGTGAACGCGCGGGAGGTGCCGGTCTTGGCTGCCACGGGAAACGGAAAGCGCAGCGCGTTGTCGAGCCCGAAAGCGGGAGCGCGGGCGGCGGGATCGGAGAGGATGTCGGTGATCAAGGCCGCGGTCATCGGCTCGAAGACGCGGCGAGTGCGGAGCGGCGGCGCGTCCTCGCCTTCGATGAAGCGCAGTTCGGAAAACATGCCGCCGCGAGCGAGCGCGAGGTAGGCGCGGGCCAACTCGAGCAGCGAGACCTCGCCGTCGCCGAGGACGAGGCCGAGGCCGTAATACTCGGCATCGTGCGTCAGGCTTTCGAAACCGGCGCGGCGCAGCGTGCGGAGCAATTCCGGCGGCGAGACTCGCTCCGCCACGCGCACGGCCGGCACGTTGTACGAGCTGGCCAGCGCGATGCGAGCGCGGACCGGACCGTGGACGCGGCGGTCGTAATTGCGCGGCGTGTAGTCGTCGAAATGCGACTCGACGTCGGACAGCAGCGTGGCCGCGGTGAGACCGTGGGTCTCCATCGCCTGCGCGTAGGCGAACGGTTTCAACGTGCTTCCCGGCTGGCGTAGCGTCCGCACGCCGTCGATGCGGCCCTGGTTCTCCTCGTCGAACCAGTCGGGCGAGCCGGCGTACGCGAGCACCGCGGCGGTCTGGTTGTCGATCACGATCGCCGCCGCGCTGCTGACGCGCCGATCGGCGAGCGCTTCGATCTGCTCGCGCATCACCGCCTCGACTTGCTGCTGCAGCGCGAGATCGAGCGTGGTGCGCACGACGACCGCGCCGGCCGGCGCTCGCGAGCGTGCGATCTCTTCGACGAAGTGCGCCGCCTCGAACGCGCGCTTCAGACGCTGCGCGACGAAATCGGGAGGGCGCGCGTCTCGAATCTGCGCCGGTCGCCGCGCCAGCCGCGCGAGGAAGCGCGCCTGCTCGGCCGTCAGCGCGCGCGCGGGCCGATCGATCCGCGCCGAGCGGCACGCGGGTCAGGTACTGCGCGAGGATCTGCCGCTTGGAGAGCGTCCGCTCGAGCCGCAGCGCGAAGAACATCTCGGAAAGCTTGCCGCGCAGCGTGCGTGGATGCGGCCGCAGCAAGCGCGCGAGCTGCATGGTCAACGTCGAGCCGCCCTGCACGAACTTGAAATGGCGGTCATCCTGCCAGGCGGCGCGCGCGAGGGCGTAGCCGTCGACGCCGGAGTGCGAGAAGAACCGGCGATCCTCGGTCTCCACGAAAGCTTGCCAGACGTGCGCCGGCAGCTCGTCGAGGTTTGCCGGCGCGGCGTGGCCCTCGGAGCGCGAGGCGAATTCGCGCAGCAGGGTTCCGTCGCGCGCTTCGACGCGGAGCGAGACGGCGCCGGCGAGCGAGAGCTCTTCGGGCGGGACCGCGCACGCGAAGAGCACGCAGCAGAGAAGGGCCAGTCTCATGGCGCACGGGCCAGCGGTTGCTGCGCGATGACCGTCAACGTCCCGCCGTCGCTGCGGCCGAAGACTTCCGGCGCGTACATCTCGGCAGCGTGCGCCGGCTTCAAGACGAACTTGCCCGGCGTGGTGGCGCGCGCGACGAACGAAACGGTATGCACGCCCGGCGGGAGATGATCGGAGAAATAGATCACCCGGTCGTCGCGCTTTTCACTGTAGGTGAACGGACTCCAGAAGCCGTATTCGGATTCCGCCCCTTCGGTCTGCTCGCTCTCCTGCGCTTCTTCGTTGCGCTCGCGCGGAACCACGCGCGCCGTCGCCAGCGCGGTATCGACGGCTTCGAGCCCGGCCGGCAGCGGAATCTCGACCGCGACGAAGCTGCGCTCCTGGGGCGTCGCGACGCGCACGCGCACGCGGATCAATTCGCCCGCGGCAAATTC
>VBLM01000669.1 GCA_005879095.1 Deltaproteobacteria bacterium | reverse complement strand
CCGCCGCGATGCTGGAGAAGGATGGGGTGGGCCAGCGGTCGAGGACGAGGCCGGTGGCGGGGTCGGTGGTTTCCCAGAAGAAGTCGAAGGCGCGGCGCTCGAGATCGGTGAGCAGGGCGTCGGCGGGCAAGGGCGGAAGATTCACCGACGGCGAGACGCCGTTGGTGCGGCAGGCCGCGAGCGGCGCCGCGAGAAAGACCGCGAGCAGATCGCGGCGTGCGAGGTGAGCGGGCGAGACAGGCCGTGGCTTTTTTCCGTGGTTCATGGTCGGGGGCCCCGTGCCCGCGCAGGGACCCGATGGGGCACCTGCGCGGGCGATTGGAAGCGTCGACTCAGAAGCTATAGTTCGCGGACACCTTCACGGTGCGCTCCGGTCCGCGAATCCCGATCTGATCGTCGAGGTGGAGGTTGTCGAGACCGAGGGCGTTGGCCGGTTGCCCGGGAGCCACGCCCACGCCACCAAAGGGGTTGGTGTCGACGGCGGAGTTGTTCCAGTTGAACAGGTTCAGGATGTCGGCACGGATCGTGATCGCCCCACGCCCGGTGCCAAATCGGTTCGACAGGCTGAAGTCGAGTTGCTTGAACGCCGGCGACTCCCCCAGGAGGGCCACCGCCCCAATCCCGTTCGAGATGCTGCACGGATTGTTGCCGACGAACGGACAGCCGACGACACGCCGCGGGAGCCCGCTGCCGTAGGTGAACTTGCTCGAAAGAACGAAGCCCCAGGGTATCAAACTGTCCGCCAGCGCCGCGACGACCAGGCGGTGCTTGTCGACCAGGCGCGAGGTATTGAACGGCCGATCGGCGGCCGACCTGCCGTAGGTAAAGTCGAAGATGTCGTCGTTCCACTCGCGATGCCTGGTCTTCGCGTCGTTGAAGGTATAGGCGACCTCCGCAGTCCAGCCCGAGGCCCTCGTGTAGGGCTTCTCCGCCTTCAGCAGCAACTGGCGCGTGCGCGTCTCTCCGATGAAGTCGCCCATGATCAGCGACCCGTATCCGGCCGGGCCGCCGAAGAGCGGGTCGATGGGCGACTGCGTGGCATACCCGCCATTCAAGTCGCGGTTGCCGCTGAACCACTGGAACTGGTTCTTGCCATCCAGCTCGCTGACGATGGCCTCGACGTTGAAGATGAATACGGCCTGCCGGACGCCCACGCTGAATTGATCGGTGTACGGCATCTTGAAGTCTTCGCGGATGAGCCAGATCTCGCCGCCGGGCTGCAGGTTCTTCTGCTTTTCGTCGAGGGCGTGGTTGGCCATGGTCCGGTCATAAGAGCGTCCATAGCCGCCGAACACCACGGTGCTCTTGTCGCCCAAGACGTCAAAGGAGGCCCCGAGGCGCGGCGCGATCGCTCCCAGGTACGGCGAGCGTCTATGACCATCGGCGATGTAGTCGCCGATGTTGACTCCGCCCTTGGCCAGCGACTGCGCGTAGGTCTGACCCGGGGCCGCAGTCTCACCGGCAAACGTACGCGTGTCGGGCGCGTTGAGGGCCGCGATCCGATCCGCCGGCGTCACGTAGCTGTTGTTCAGCATGTTGGTCTCGACGTCCCAGCGGACGCCGAGGTTGAGCTGCAGGCGTCGAGTGAGATCCCAGTCGTCCTGGGCATAGAGGCCGATCTGGCCGTTGTTGAGGCTCACCGCCGTCGGATCGAGTTTCCGGTCGATCTTGCACTGGTCGCTGTTGTTGCCGGCGTTGATGACATTGGTTCCGGTGCAGGTCCCGGTCGCGCTGTTGTAGTACGGCAGCCCCGTAGTGGGGTCGATCAGGGTCTGGACGACGTCGACGGCGCGCGAGGTTCCGGAGAGGTCGTAATTGAGGAAGGAGAACTTCGCTCCGCCCTTGAAGACGTGGCTCGCAATCGCCG
>VBLM01000668.1 GCA_005879095.1 Deltaproteobacteria bacterium | reverse complement strand
GTGAAGGGGTCGACGTAGGAGCCGCCCTGACCCGAGAGCGACGGCACGATCCCGGCGTTGGGGAGCTTGTCCAGGTTCCTCGGGATCACCTGGCGGGAGTCGCGGATGTACTTGCCGTCGTAGGCGAGGAAGAAGTTGACGGAGTCCTTCACGATCGGGCCACCCAGGCTGAGCCCGAACTCGTTCTTGTTCGAGGGCAACAGGGCTTGCCCCGCCTGCTC
>VBLM01000115.1 GCA_005879095.1 Deltaproteobacteria bacterium | reverse complement strand
GCTGTTGTAGGCGATGCCGCCACCGAGGCCGCCCAGCGTGAAACTCGGCCGTAAAATCAGTGGAAATCCGAGCTGTTGGCCGATCTGCAAGATTTCGTCGAGGCCGTGCGCGACGCCCGATTTCGGCACCTCGATGCCGATCGAGGTCATGCAGTCCTTGAACCGCTGCCGGTCCTCGGCCTTCTCGATCGCGTCGAGCTGCGCGCCGATCAGCTGCGTCCCGTACTTCGCCAGGATGCCCTGCCGCGCCAGCTGGACGGCGAGGTTCAACGCCGTCTGCCCGCCCATCGTCGGCAGGACCGCGTCGGGGCGTTCCGCGGCGAGGATGCGCTCGGCCGCTTCGACCGTGATCGGCTCGATGTAGGTCCGGTCCGCCCACTCCGGATCGGTCATGATCGTCGCGGGGTTGGAATTGAGGAGGATGGTGCGGTACCCCTCCTCGCGAAGGGCCTTCAGCGCCTGGACCCCGGAGTAATCGAACTCGCAGGCCTGGCCGATGACGATGGGACCGGAGCCGAGCAGGAGGATGGACTTGAGGTCTGTGCGCCGCGGCATTCCGGGGCGGTCGTGTAACATGGACTCCCGCTCATGACCACGCCGTTGGAACGCAACGACCGGTACATCCGCGAGTTCGTCGAGGCGCTGCACATCTGCCCGTACGCGAAGACGTGCCGCGAGTCGGGCAAGCTCGTCCGCCGCGTGGTCGAGCGCGCCGAAGACGTCCTCGCCGAGGCGCAGGCAATCGAGGCAATGCCCGACGATTCCGTCGAGGTCGCGTTGCTCATCTTCCCGAATGCGCGAGCGGACGGCGTCGAATCGGCACGCGCGTTCGAGTCGTTCTGCGCCGACCTGCGGCCTTCGTTGACCAGGTTCTACTGCGTCGCCTTCCACCCCGACCTGCCGCGCGATCTGTTCGACGCCCACCGCGCGGTCCAGTTCATCCGCCGCAGCCCCGACCCGACCATCCAGATGGTCCGCGCCTCGGTCCTGAAAGCCGTCCGCGGCACCGACGAAGGAACGAAAGTGATCGACCCGTCGAAGCTCTCACTCGAGCAGTTGATGGCGATCTCATCGCCTTTGAGCCTCGCCGACCGCATCGCCGACGCGAATCTGCAAACCATCCACCGCGAGGGCCCCGACCACATCGACCGACTCTTGTCGGAATTTCGGCGCTGACGTCAGTCAGAGATAAGTATTGTGTCCCCGAAACTCGGCACGCATAGTGCGCCGCCATGAAAATCTCGTCCCTGCTGATGCTCGCCGCTGCCTGTGTGTCGGCGCCGGCTGCTCCGGGAAAAACTGAAGCTGCGCCCAAAGGACCGCCGACTGCGGACGAGGTGACGGCGTTTCTCGACAAGACCAACACCGACTTGCGGACGTACGGGATCAAGTCGAACACCGCGTCGTGGATTCAGAACACGTACATCACCGATGATACCGACCGCGCGGCGGCCGACGCTTCGGCAGCGTCCCTCGCCGTCTCCACGGAAGCGGTCAAGCAGGCCGCGAAGTACAAGGACGTCCCGGGTCTCGACGCCGATCACGCCCGCATGCTCGACAACCTCCGCACGCGCGGCGCGGGGCCTTCCGACCCGGCCCATCGGATCGAGCTGACGACGTTGAGCACCAAGCTCTCGAGCATGTATGGCAAGGGCAAGTGGTGCAAAAACGCCAACGATTGCAAGGATCTGGAAGAGCTGACGCAGCTGATGGCCAAGAGCCGCAGCTACGACGAGCTGCTCGACGCCTGGACCGGCTGGCGCAAGGTCTCGAAGCCGATGCGGCCGCTCTACGCGCGGCGGGTCGAACTGCTCAACGAGGGCGCGCGCGAGGCGGGCTACGCAAACGTCGGCGACCTGTGGCGCAGCGGTTACGACATGACGCCCGCGCAGTTCGAGCAGGAGACCGACCGCCTCTGGCAGCAAGTCAAACCCCTCTACGGCGACCTCCACTGCTACGTCCGCGCCCAGCTGCAGAAGACGTACGGCAAGGACAAGGTCCCGGACGGCGCGCCGATCCCCGCGCACCTGCTCGGCAACATGTGGGCGCAGGAGTGGAACAACATCTATCCGCTGGTCGAGCCGTACAAGCAGACCACCAGCCTCGACGTCGACGGCGCTCTGAAAGGGCAGAACTGGGACTGGAAGCGGATGGTCAAGACCGGCGAGGGATTTTACGTGAGCCTCGGGCTCGATCCGCTGCCCGCGACCTTCTGGGAACGCTCGATGTTCCTGAAGCCCAAGGACCGCGACGTCGTCTGTCACGCCAGCGCGTGGGACGTCATGAACGACAACGACCTGCGCATCAAGATGTGCATCAAGATCACCGGCGAAGACCTGCAGACCATCCACCACGAGCTCGGCCACAACTACTACCAGCACTACCACTACAAGCTGCCGTACCTGTTGCAGGGCGGCGCGAACGACGGGTTCCACGAGGCGATCGGCGACTCGATCGTGCTCTCGATGACGCCCGGCTACTTGAAGCAGCTCGGCCTGATCCAGAACATCCCGAACGACGAGCACGGCCTGATCGACGTGCAGCTCAAGGACGCGCTCACCCGCGTGTCGTTCCTGCCCTTCGGACTGCTGATCGACAAGTGGCGCTGGGCGGTCTTCTCCGGCGCGATCAAGCCCGCCGACTACAACAGGACGTGGTGGGAGCTGCGCACGAAGTATCAGGGCGTCGCCGCGCCGGTCTCGCGCAGCGAGGACGACTTCGACCCGGGCGCCAAGTTCCATGTCGCGGCCAACGTGCCGTACATGCGCTACTTCCTCGCGCGGATCCTGCAGTTCCAGTTCCACCGCGCGATGTGCCAGGCGGCGGGCTTCCGCGGACCGCTTCACGAATGCTCGGTCTACGGGAACAAGGCGGCCGGCGATCGGCTGCGCGCCATGCTCGCGCTCGGCCGCAGCAAGCCGTGGCCGGACGCGCTCCAGGCCATGACCGGCCAGCGCGACATGGACGGAAGCGCGCTGCTCGAGTACTTCGCGCCGTTGCAGAAGTGGCTCAAGGAGCAGAACCAGGGCCAGAAGTGCGGCTGGTGACCGCTCTCGCGCCGCGGTAATCTTCTTCCCTGGGGGTACGGCGAATGCGCCAGGCAGGGTGGACCGTCGCGGTCGCGGTGTGCGCGCTTTACGCGTGCCCTTCGAATTCGCCCTCCGGAACCGCTCAGCATCGCGCTGTTTCCGTTGGAATTCCAGCAACTTCGGTCGACGCCGGCGTGCTCGCCACGGCCGCCGGCGCCGCGCCCGCGCCGCAGACCTGCCCGTCCGTCGCGCCGGTGTTCTGCGACGCGGGCTGCTGCGGGGGCGGGACGTCCTGCGGCGACGCGGGCAACTGCGCGGCGTCGAGCAGCGCCGCCGCCTGCCCGTCCGAGGCGCCCGTGGTCTGCTCGACGCCGGTCGACTGCGGCGCGGGCTGCGTCGCGATCGACTCGAGCGGCAACAGCCGCAACTTCTTCCTCGCTCCGCCCGCGCAGTTCGTGCCGGGCAAGTACGGGACCGGCGTATCGATCCGCGGCGCCAGCGGCTGTCCCCTCGATCTGATCACCAGCGATGCCGGACTCAGCGATCCGCTGACCATCGAGTTGTGGATCCGGAACGACGGCGGCGCCACCGGGCAGGTGATTTACAACCACGGCCCCGATCGTGTGCTCTCTCAGACCGGCTCCACTCTCTACTGGGCCGACAATGGCGTCGGGCTCACTTCCTATGCACCGATCAATGACGGCACATGGCACTTCGTAGCCGCGACGGCGGCGCCGCGCGCACTGTTCGTCGATGGCGTCCTGCGCGGCACGAACCCCACCAGCGCGGTGCCCGCCGATGCCGGCATCGTCCTGGGCGGAACCTGCAACACGTCGGTCACTCCCAACAGTCCGTTCACCGGCGACATCGACGAGATGCGCATCCTCTCGTACGCGGCGGATGGCGGGCAGATCGCGAGCGACTTCGACGCGGGCCGTCTCACGGCCATCCCCGGTACCCTCGGCCTCTGGCATTTCGACGAGGGCGACTCGCCGCGCTGCTGCCCATCCGGCTCGACTTGCGACAACGGCGGGTGCGACGGCGGCCCGGCGCTCGCGCCCGCCGGCTGCGGCGGCGGCAACGGCAGCGCCGGGTTCTATTGCCAGCCCGGCGAGGTCTGCCCCGGCGGCTCGTGCGGAAGCGGATGCGCCCTGCCCGGCGACGGCGGCATTTGCCCCGACAGCTCGCAAGTGCCGTGCGCCGGCGGCATCTGCTGCGCCGCGGGTCAGGTCTGCATCGCGGGCGGATTGTTCTGCAACCCGGGTGGCTGCAACTGCCGGGCGCCGACGTGCGCCGACTCGCTGGCGGGCGGCAACGTCAACGGAGGGTTCCCCAAGGTGTGCTCGCCCGCCTGCCCCGCCGGCACGACGTGCAGCAACGGCTACTGCGCCACGCAGGACATCGCGATGGATCCGTGCGGCAACGGAACGCCGTGCGGCGCGAACTGCTGCCTGCAAGGCGAGGCCTGCACCAACGGCGCATGCGCGGCCTCGCCGGTGGGCATCGCATGTCCGGCCGATCATCCGGTGCAGTGCGGAGCGAATGGCCCCTGCTGTCCAGCCGGCTTCAGTTGCTCGGGCGGCGCGTGCGTCGCTCCGCTGGCCTCGACGCACACCGGACCGCAGGGTCCGCCCTGCGCGAACGGCTACTGCGACACCGGTCTTTCCTGCGGCGGCGGCGCGCTCTGTTGTCCGCCCTCGCTGCCTCTGGTGTGCGGCGGCACTTGCTGCGCCGCCGACGAGACCTGCTCCAACGGCCAGTGCGGCTGTCCGGCCGGCGAGACCAGCTGCGGCACAGCCTGCTGTCCTTCCGGCAGCGTGTGCAAGAACGGCGCGTGCGAGCCCGCCTGCGCCAACGGCGAGTTCTGCGGCGGCTTCTGCTGCACGGCCCCGAATACCTGCAAGAACGGCGCGTGCTCCTGCCCGGACGATCACCCGGTCCAGTGCGGCGGCGCTTGCTGTCTACCGGGTGGGACCTGCTTCGATTCGGTCGACTGCAATTGTCCTCCCGGCCGCGCCGCCTGCGGCCTCGACTGCTGCGCCATCGGCGACGTCTGCACCGGTGGCGTCTGCGGAGCGCCCTCCTCCGGCGGCGGCGGGACCGGATTCGACGGCACGTACGCCGGAACCTGCGTCGTCACCGGTCAACTCGGCAGCGGCACGACGAGCGCACGGATCACGTTCCAGAATGGCATCGCCGTCAGCGGCCTCGGCAACGGGGCGACCGGAACCGTCGATGCGGCCGGCCACATGACGCTCAAGTTCGTGGACAGCTGCGGCGTCTCGTTCTCCGTCAGCGGGACTGCCTCCACCAGTGGGACGTTCACGCTCAGCGGTGGAAACACGAACGATCTGCAGTGCGCTACGCAGGACGATACCT
>VBLM01000664.1 GCA_005879095.1 Deltaproteobacteria bacterium | reverse complement strand
GCCGCGCAGGCCTTTTCTGGCGAACTCGGCCCGGGCGGCAGCGACGAGGGAGTCCTTGGCGTTGGGATCGGCGAGACGGGGCATTCGCGGTTGTAGATGACCCGCGAGTCAGAAACGATTCACCGGTTTTGGACAGATCTCACAAGTGTCTGAAATCGGGCATGCTTTACGTGTCCTCTCGCGAACGCCGCCGGTTGCCGCACGGCCGGGCAATCACCACCCTGCCGTGAGCCTTCGGGAGGTGCGGGATGGGGTGGGGGAAGGTCTCTCTTCTGACGTTCGCGCTGCTTGCTGTCGCCTGTGTCGACAAGAAGCAGCTTCCGGCGTGCGATCCCGAGACCGATGACTCCTGCAACATCGCCACCGCGCGGCCCGGCTGCACCAAGGACGCCGACTGCGCCGACGGCATCTGTCAGGCCGACGGCACCTGCAAGGCGAAGAGCCCGGTCACACAGGCCAGCGCCTGCGCCGCGGTGAGTTGTCCAGCCGGCAACTTCTGCTCCAACGGCCGCTGCCTGCCGGAAAACGCCCAGTGCAAGCAGGCCGACCCGGCCTGCATCTACGTCCCCCACGGCGCCTTCGAGCAACCGGCCCACGAATGGTGGTGGCCCTTCCCGACCGCGGACGGCCCCGACGCGCCGGCCGGCAGCAACCTGACCCGCTCCGACCTCGAGTACCCCGACTTCGTCCAGGTCATGAGCACGCCGGTGGTGATGCGCCTCAAGGCGACGGACGCCTCGCCGGCGGTGGTCTTCAACACCTTCTCGCAACAGACCGGCGCCAACGGCAGCCAGTTCGTCGAGGTGCAAGGCGCGATGCGCGCGGTGCGCGGCTCCGACGGCACCGCGATCTGGTCGGCGCCGAAGGACATGTGGAACCACATGGACCGGAGCATCAACGGCAACTCCGGCATCGCCGCCGGCGACTGCATGGGCACCGGCGAGGTCTGCTTCGTCACCGGCGGCTGGAACCCGACCGACGTGCCCTGCTTCAGCGGCAGCCAGCCCGGCACCTGCGATCCATCGGTGCTGCCCGGCCATGCGCACGAGCGCGGCGGCCTGATCGCCTTCGGCAGCGACGGGCGGTTCCTCTGGGTCAACCGCGCTGTCTCGGTCTGGTGGGGCGCTCCCGCCATCGCCCGGCTGCTCGGCCCGACCGGTCCCGCGCAGGTGGTGGTCGGCAACGGCGTCTATGATGCCGCCACCGGCGCCACGCTCTGCGCGCAGACGCGGGGCGCGTCCGGCGGCAACGGCGACGGCACGCTCTCGATCATCGCCGATGTCGATCTCGACGGCATCCCCGAGATCCTCACCGGCAACCAGGCCTACAAGCTGACGAAAGATGCGGCCTCGGCCACCGGCTACAGCTGCAAGGCCGTCTACGGCGACGGTGTACAGATGCCCAACGGGCAGCCCTGCGCAGGCGGCGCCGGCTCGGCCTGCCCGGACGGCTTCCCGGCGGTGGCGAACTTCGCCGGCTATGGCGCGACGATGGGCCTCAAGCCGAACGATCCGCACCCGCAAGTCGTCGTGGTCAGCAAGGGCTACCTGCGCATCCAGGACTGGACCGGCGGCATGCTGCTTTCCCCGGTGCCGCTGCCGCAGTTCGGCGGCGATTGCGCCGACTCCAGCTACAACCCGGGCGGCGCGCCGACCATCGCCGACTTCGACGGCGACGGCCTGCCCGAGATCGGCGTCGCGTCGCAGAGCGCGTACTCGGTGTGGAAGCCGGGCGTCGGCTGGCTGTGGAAGACGCCCACCTTCGACTGCTCGGCCAACACCGGCAGCTCGGTCTTCGACTTCGAGGGCAAGGGCAACGCGACCGTCGTCTATTCCGACCAGTGCGCGTTCCACGTCTACGACGGCAAGACCGGCTCGACGCTGATCACCGAGAAGAACTCGAGCTGCACGGCATACGAGATGCCGATCGTCGCCGACATCGACGGCAGCGGCCGGGCCAAGATCCTGGTGCCGAACAACAACGTCTGCCAGTACGTCTGCCCGTGGGGCTCGCAGGACCAGCACCTGTACGTGGGCCTGAAGGCGCTGATGTCGCCCAACGATCGCTGGGTCAACACGCGCAGTGTGT
>VBLM01000667.1 GCA_005879095.1 Deltaproteobacteria bacterium | reverse complement strand
TCGCCGACGTGGATTCCGACCACCTCGTGCTCGCCGACTTCCGCCTTCACTTCCATGTCGGAGAGGCCGCCCATCAGCATCACCACGTCCTCGCTGAAGTCGGACCCGCGGATGCGCTCTCCCACCTTGTGCGACAGCTCGAGGATGGTCCCGTCGATGGGCGCGGTCAGCGTCGCGCGCGAGAGGTTGTAGAGGGCCTGCTCGAGCTGGCCCTGGCCCTGCTTGACCAGCTCCTTCTGCGCGTCGAGCCGGCCTTGATCGACCTGCAGCGTGGTCTGCGACTTCTCCAGATCGGAAGCGCTGGCGAGCTTCTCCTCGACCAGCTTCCTCACCCGCTCGAGATCGCGCTTGTCCTGCACGATGCCGCTCTCGATCTGCCCGATCTGCGCCCTCGCCGAGGCCACGGTGCCGCGGTACTGCGCGACCTGCGTCTCCTCGAGCCGCTTGTCGATCTGGCCCAGCACCTGTCCGCGGCGGACCTTGTCGCCCTCTTTGACCGAGAGTGAAAGGAGGTCGCCGGTGACGTTGCTCGAGACCTTGACCGTCTCGCGGGCCTGCATGTGCCCGGCGGCGGTCACGACGCGCGTGACGGTGCCCTTCTTGGCCGGCGAGGTGGTCACTTCCACCGGCGGCGGCGGATGCGGCCGCAGACCTTGCACGGTGGCAAAGCCGGTCAGGCCGACGATGATGATCAGGAGAATCCAGCGACTCTTCGTCATTTTACCCACCCTGTGCGCGCCGCAGCGCCGATTCCGCCTCGCGGCCGTCTACCAGCGATCCCACCACCGACAGCTGCGCCTGCGTCAATTTCAGCTCCGCGTCGCGCACTTCCAGCTGCGTGCCGACGCCTACTTCCTGCCGGGTGCGCGCGAGACGCAAGCCCTCTTTCGCCGTACCTTCGGCCTGCTGCGCGACCCGCGCCTGTGCCCGCGCCGTCGAAAGCTGCGCCACCGCCTTCTCCACGTCGGAGGCGACGTTGCGCAGCGCGGTCAAAAGGTCGTTCTCGCTCAGCGCCGCCTGCAGCTCGGCCTTGGTCACGTTGGCATGGGTCGAAAGACCCGCGAACAGGTTCCAGCTCAGGTTGATCGATCCCTGCAGCGTGCTGTTGGTCGTCGGCTCGCTGTAGAGCGTGGCGAAGTCGCTCGGGCTGCGCGAGTAGCTGGCGACGAAGCTCAGCTGCGGAATGTAGTCGCCCTTCGCAGCCGTCGCCGACCTGCGGTTGGCCGCGAGCGTCAGCGCGGCCGCCTTGATCGAGGGCCGGTTCTGCAGCGCCCGCGCCACCGCGTCCTGCGCCGGAGGCGGCGCCGCCGGATCGTTCATGAGGTTCTGCGGATCGGAAACCGTCAATGGCTCCGCGGGATCGATCCCGACCGCCAGCGCCAGATCGGCCCGCGCCAGCTCGACGGTGCGCTCCTGGCCAAGCCGGTTGATCTCGTCGTTGTCGCGATTGGCCCGGGCAGCATAGACGTCGGCCTGCGTCGAACGGCCGCCCTCGAACAGCCGCTGGGTGAATTCGGCCTGGTCGCGGCTGCGCCTGGCCGCATCCGCCAGGACGCCCAGTTGTCGCTGCGCCCGCACCAGCTCGTAGAACCGCTGCTCGACGAGGTAGCTGATCTGCAGCTTCTCCTCGTCCACCTGTGCGAGGTTCGAGTCGAGCGCGAGGTCGGCGGCAGAGAGCGTGTTCCACCATTTGAAGTCGAAGATGATCTGCTTCGCGGTCAGCGTGGCGAACCAGTTGTGGTAGACGACGAACGGCACCTGCTGCACGACGGGCCCGTAGACTACCGTCCCCGCGCCCTGCCGCGTGTCCTGGTAACTGGCGTTGAAATCGACGCGCGGCAGGAGGTTGGCGCGGGCAAGCACCTTGTCCTGCTCCGCCGAGAGCATCAGCAGCGTCTGCCGGCGCAGGTCCGGATTGCGCTCGAGCGAGAGCTTGACCGCCTCATCGAGCGTGAGCGGATGCGCCTGCGCGAGCAAGGCTGCGAAGAGAAATACGAACACGTCCTACCCCCCGACTGCGACGTTGGTGAGAAGCCGCCAGCAGACCCA
>VBLM01000666.1 GCA_005879095.1 Deltaproteobacteria bacterium | reverse complement strand
CGTCGCGAGCTTCGGCAGAAAGCGCTTCTTCTGTTCGTCGGTGCCGAAGAGCAGTAGCCCTTTGAAGCCGATCGAAGAGTGCGCGCCGAGCGTGACCGCGATCGATCCGTCCCACCCGGCCACCTGCTGCATCACGCGCGCGTAACCGGTGTTCGACAAACCGAGACCGCCGTGCTCCTCGGGAACGATCATTCCGAAGAGCCCGATCTCGCGCAGCGACTGCAGCAACTCGGGCGGCATCTCGCCGGTGCGGTCGAGCTTTTTCGAGTCGATCGTCGACATGTACTTGTCGATCGACTCGCAGCTCGGCGCGACCAGCTCCGCCTGCTCGCGCGGCATCTCCGGGTAGGGAAAGAGCTGGTCCTCGAGGATGTCGCCGAAGAAGAGCGACTTGCCGAAGCTGGCGTTGGGGTCGAAGGGCATGGCGCGCAGTGTAGATGCGCGCGCGTTCCTTCGCTATGCCGCCGTGCCAGCGCCTCATCGATGCTGTACGTCCACGGCCGCGGGATGGCGAGGAACATGAGCGCGGATCCGAGCAGCGCAAAATTCTTGGTGAAATTGATCATCTGCGCCTGGCGCGCGGCTGGCGTCGCTTCCGCCCAGAAAGCGTGCATCGCGAAGGTCACCGGAATGAGGAACAATACGACCGCGATCACGCCCCACACCGGACGCCAGCCGGTGAGGAAGCAGAGGCCCGCGATCACCAGCAGCACGTGCGCGACGAACACCGCCGGACCAGCGGCGGGAACGCCTTTGGATGCCGCGAATCCGGCAAGCATGCCGAGGCGGCCAAATCCGGTGATTCCGCTGTACAGGTAATACACGCCGAGGATGATTCGTCCGACCAGGAACCCTGCCTGCATGCGACACCTCCGCAGGCAAACCTGAGTCGTCCTGCTATTGATGTAAACGGACGAGCAGCCGTTCGGCGGGCAACAGGACGTACAAGCCGTCGAATTCCTCGTCGGGTACTTCCAACGTCGTACCAAAAGCCTTGGCGATCTCCGGCAGCGTGTTCGAGTGGCCGACGACCAGCGCGCGCTCCTGCTGGTTGAGAAGTGCGACGAGGCCGGCCGTATCGTCAGCGGCGCGAACCTGGGTCTTCACATTCAGCCTCTTCGCCAGCGGCGCTGCCGTCTTCTGCGTGCGCTGGAACTCGGTCGCGAAGATCGCGGTGATCCCGGCGTCGCGCAGCTTGTCGGCCAGCGCGAGCGCGCGCGCTTCGCCCGCCTGCGACAGCGCAGCGTCGCGTGAGTTGTCGACTTTTTCCGCATGGCGGACGAGAAACAACACTTGCAACAGCGCGAGCAGGACCGTCATTTGAGCGCCTCCGCGACGATGGCCTGCGCTTCTTCGACGATCTTCTGCAGATGGGCCTGATCGCGGAACGACTCGGCGTAGATCTTGTAGACGTCTTCGGTCCCTGACGGCCGCGCCGCGAACCAGCCGTTCTGCGCAGTCACTTTGAGCCCGCCGATCTCGGCGTTGTTCCCCGGCGCCCGGACCAGCTTCGCGACGATCGGCTCGCCCGCCAGCGTCGAAGCTTTCACCGCTTCCGGCGATAATTTCTTCAGCGCGGCTTTTTGCCGAGGCGTCGCGGGTGCGTCGATGCGCGTGTAGACCGGGTTGCCCAACTCGGCAGACAGCGCGCGATAGAGCACGCCTGGATCCTTTCCCGCGTGCGCGGTCATCTCGGCGCCGAGCAGGTCCATGATCATCCCGTCCTTGTCGGTCGACCACGCGGTTCCATCTCGCCGTAAGAACGACGCGCCCGCGCTCTCCTCGCCACCGAATCCGAGCGAGCCATCGAGCAGGCCCTCGACGAACCATTTGAAGCCGACCGGCACTTCGCGGAGCGTGCGGCCCACTTTGCGCGCGACGCGATCGATCAGCGCCGACGATACCAGCGTCTTTCCGACCGCGGCTTTCAGAGGCCACTGGGGCCGAGCGCCACCGAACAGGTACGCGATGCTGACCGCGAGATAGTGGTTCGGATTCATCAGCCCGGCGCTGGGCGTGACGATGCCGTGGCGATCGGAATCGGTGTCGTTGCCGAACGCGAGGTCGTACTTGTCTTTCAAGGCCACGAGCGACGCCATCGCGTACGGCGACGAGCAGTCCATCCGGATCTTGCCGTCGTAATCGAGCGTCATGAATCCGAAGGTGGGATCGACCTTCCGGTTCACGACCGTGAGGTTCAATCCGAACTCGGCGGCGATCGGATCCCAGTAATCGAGATTCGACCCGCCGAGCGGATCGACGCCGAGCCGCAGGCCGCGAGCCGCCGAAAGATCGACCACGTTGATCAAATCGCGAACGTACGGCGCGATGAAGTCGTACTGCTTCAACTCCGCATCGACACGCCGCGCCCGTTGCACGTCCTTCAGCAGATCGTTCGCGCGCTTCTCGATCCAGCCCGTCGCCGACGTGTCCGCCGGCCCGCCGTTGGGCGGGTTGTACTTGATGCCGCCGTCCTCGGGCGGATTGTGCGAGGGCGTGATCACGATCCCGTCCGCCAGCCCGCCTTTGCGCCCGCGGTTGTACGTGAGAATCGCGTGCGAGATCACCGGCGTCGGCGTCGCCTTGCGCGACCAGAACGTCGCGACCCCAAAGGCGCCGAGCACGTCGAGCGTGGTGTCCTGCGCCTGGTCCGAAAGCGCGTGCGTATCCTTGCCGAGATACAGCGGCCCGTTGGTGCCCTGCGCCTTGCGGTACTCGCAGATCGCCTGCGTCACGGCGAGGATGTGCGCCTCGTTGAACGCGCGCTTCAAAGAAGAACCGCGATGCCCGCTGGTGCCGAACGCGACGCGCTGCTCCGGCACCGCGGGATCGGGCCGCTCATCGAAGTAGAGCTTGCGCAGGCGCGCGACGTCGACCAGGACCTCGCGAGGGGCGGGCTTTCCAGCCAGTGGATGTGCCATGCCGGCAATCTACTCCGTCAGAAAACTCCTGACAGCGCGACCGCCGGCCCCTGCGCGGCGATGGACAACGCGTTGCCGCGCCGGTGCAACAGCGGAAACGCGACGCCGCACGCCGCGCCGATGGCCGCGCCCGTCAACACGTCGGTGAAGTAATGCTTCTCCGCCATCATCCGCAGCGTCGCCGTGCTCACCGACGCGACCGCGGCCGCGCCCCACAACCAGGGCGCCGCCGGCGATTCCTCGAGGGTCGCGGTCATCGCCAGCGAAACGCCGAGCGAAGTCGCGAATCCCGTGTGTCCCGAGGGCATGCTGATGTGGCTGTCGCGATCGCCGAGATCGTACGTGCCGCCCGTCGTTGCGTTTCCATACCTCGCGAACGGCCGCTGGCGCGCGACGGTGAATTTCACCGCCTGCACGAGCGCCGCCTGCACCGCGACCGACTCGGCGACGATGCCGATCGCGCGCACGCCCGCGCCGTCGCTCGCGTACGGTCCCGTCATGAAATATGCGCCGGCCAGAGTCGAGACCGGTAGCAGCGCGTACACCCAGACGTTGCTGATGCTGTCGGACGTCTTCCGGTCCCAGAGCCATCCCGTCAGGTGGTCGTGAAAAAACGCGTCGGCGTCATTCAACGAGCCGTCACAGACGCGGCACTGCGCCGGCGCGAGCTGATTCTTGAACAGTTCCGGAACGACGAAACCGACCAGCCCGACCGCGGCGATCGGGATGTCGGCCGAGGGCCGTACGTCGACCTTGTCCTGCGCGCCGACGGACAGCGCGAGCAGGACGGCGATCATGCAGCGTACCGGTCGCGGATGGCCACCAGCGCCTCCGACATCTCGCGGCAGCTCTGGAACCGCCGCCCCGGATCCTTCGCCAGCGCTTTCAAAATCACGCTCTCCAGCTCGATCGGAATTCCCGGATTGCGCGCGCGCGGCGGCTCGGGCGGATTGTTCACGTGCATCATCAACAGCGGCACCAGCTCGGCGTGATTGAACGGCACTTTGCCGGTGAAGAGCTCGTACGCGCAGACGCCGAGCGCGTACACGTCGGTCAGGTGCGAAACGGTGCTGAAGTTCGAGATCTGCTCCGGCGACATGTACATCGGCGTTCCGGCGATCGACCCGGCCACCGTCACGCCCGGCGTCGCGTGCTGCTTGGCGATCCCGAAATCCATCACTT
>VBLM01000663.1 GCA_005879095.1 Deltaproteobacteria bacterium | reverse complement strand
GAAAGGCGCAGTCGATCTCGCGCATCATCATCGCCGTGCGCAAGCTGAGCGCGAAAGACGTCCGCATTGCCGCCGGCTGCGTCGCGCCGATTCCGCTGCGCTGCCGAAACGCCGAACAAGCCGTAGCGACGGCTGGAAACGTCCGCGCCGCGCTCGACCAGGACATCAAACCGATCGACGACGTCCGTGCCACCGCCGTCTACCGCTCGCGCGTCACCGGCAACGTCCTCTTGAGATTGCTCGAGTGATCGTCCTGCGCGGCGGCACCGTCGTGACGATGGACGCGCGCCGCTCGGTCGTGCGCGGCGACGTGCTGATCGCGCAAGGCCGCATCCAGTCGGTCGGGAAAAGCGTCCGCGCGCCGAAAGTGAAAGTCATCGACTGCACCGGCCGCGCCGTCATCCCGGGACTGGTGCAGGCCCACGTCCACCTCTGCCAGGTGCTGTTCCGCAACCATGCCGACGGCCTCGAGCTGCTCGACTGGCTCTCGCAGCGCATCTGGCCGTACGAAGCAGCCCACGACGCGCGCAGCCTCGGCTTCTCGGCGCGCCTCGGCATCGCCGAATTGCTGCTCGGCGGCACGACGGCGATCCTCGACATGGCGACCGTGCACCACACTGACGCCGTCCTGCAGGCCGCTCTCGAGGGAGGAATCCGCTACACGGGCGGGAAGTGCCTGATGGACGCCGCCAGCGGGCCGCTGCACGAGGACACCGCGCCCGCCCTCGAGGAAGCCGAGCGCCTCGGCCGCAAATGGCACGGCGCCGCTGGCGGCCGAATCCGCTGGGCGCTCTGCCCGCGATTCGTTCTCTCCTGCAGCGAGAAGATGCTGCACGAAGTGCGCGTCCTCTCCGCGCGCGAGGGATGGCTGGTGCACACGCACGCGAGCGAAAACCGCACCGAAGTCGAGCAGGTGCGCAAGCAGACCGGCCGCGACAACGTGGAGTACTTCGACGATCTCGGCCTCTGCGGCCCGCGCACGGTGCTGGCGCACTGCGTGCACGTCACCGAGAACGAAACGCGCATCCTCGCCGAGACGAAAACCTCGGCCGTGCATTGCCCAGGCGCGAATCTCAAGCTGGCCAGCGGCCACGCTCCCGTGCCGCGCCTGCTCGCCGAGGGCGTCAACGTCGCGCTCGGCGCCGACGGCGCGCCCTGCAACAACACGCTCGACGCATTCCACGAGATGCGCCTCGCAGCCACGCTGCACCTGCCGCAGTTCGGCCCCCGCGCCATGCCCGCCTCCGAAGTGCTGGCGATGGCCACCATCCGCGGGGCGCGCGCGCTCGGGCTCGCGGACGAAATCGGGTCCATCGAACCCGGCAAGAAGGCAGATCTCACCATCATTGATCTTACAGGGGCCCACTGTCAGCCGGCCGGACCGGATCCGCACGCGACGCTGGTCTACTGCGCGCGCGCTAGCGACGTGACCGACGTGTTCGTGGAAGGCCGTGCGGTCGTCCGCAACCGCAAGCTGCTCACCCTGGACGCGCCGAAGCTCGGTGCAGCGGCCGCAAACGAAACAGCCCGCATCCTCCGGCGCGCACGCGTCAGCGTCTGATCAACTGGAACACGAGGAGGGCCGGAAAGAACACGCTGGCGACGAATCCCGAGATGAAGACTGCCGCCTGCGAAAGCATCGATCGCCGGCCCGCGATCATGACGAGCGTCACCGGCAGGACGGTTCCGGCGAAGAGCGCCCACCGGATGCGCGACGCATCGAAGTCCGCGGTGGATGGCAGTACTTGTCCTAGGACAAGTCGAATCGAGCCATGTGCGAGCGAGGATGGGCCGCGCCATGTGTTGGTCATTCGATAGGTGGCGAGCAGCAGCCTGGAGAAGACGATCACTGCGTAGCCGAGGGTGGCAACGGCGAGAGGAATCATCGCGAAACCAGCTCCGCCAGCTCGGCGAGATCGGTGACGATGACGTCCGCGGGTCCCAGGCGTGAATGCGGACGCCGCACGAAGACGCACGTCAAGCCGAGAGCGCGTGCTGTCGCGAGGTCGTAATCCGCATACGCCGAGACGTGCCACCAGTCGCGAGAGAACGGCACGCCGAGACGCCGCGAAGCCGCACGCCACATCGAGATGTCCGGCTTGTACGCGCGAACCTCTTCGGCGCAGATCCAGCCGTCGAGCGCAAACCCGAGCTGCGCCTGCACCTGCGCGCCATGAGCATGGTCGCTATTGGTGATCGCCGCGCACGGCGCAATCGCCCGCAGCCGCCGCAGCGCATCCGCCGAATCGGGAAACAGCGGCCACTGCCCGGCGTTCGCTCCGATGCGCGCGGCTTCGCTCTCGGACAGCCCGACCTCGTCCACCAACGATTGCGCGACGATCTCCGTATATGACCGGAATTGCTCGCTTTCCAGCTCGGCCTGTCGATCGACGACGGCATCGAAATCGAGCTCGCCCAGCTCGCGTTCGAGCCCGGCCCGCCAGTCCAGCACCGTCCCGAAGATGTCGAAGGTCATGAGCGCGATTGACATGCACACCCCCTTTTGGCACGGAGACGCGGTGCCGTTGCCACTGAAGTACTGCCCCGCCTGCGCCAGCCCGCTGCTCGCCAGCGAGCTCGAAGGTCGAAAACGTCTCGCCTGCTCGAGCGACACCTGCGATTACGTCTTTTACGACAATCCGGTCCCGGTCGTGGCGGCGCTGCTCGAGCACGGCGAGACCGTGCTCCTGGTGCGCAACAAGGGCTGGCCGGAGAAGTGGTACGGGCTCATCTCCGGCTTTCTCGAGAAGGGCGAATCGCCCGAGGAAGGCGTGCTGCGCGAGGTGAAGGAGGAGGTCGGCCTCAAGGGCGAGATCGTTTCCTTCATCGGCGCATACGCGTTCACCGAGATGAACCAGATCATCCTCGCCTACCACGTGCGCGGCCACGGCGAGATCGCCATCGGCGACGAGATCGCCGGCGTCAAAGCGGTGCCGCCCGACAAGCTGCGCCCCTGGCCGCTCGGCACCGGCCACGCGGTGCGCGACTGGCTGGCGGCGCGCGGCGGGTGGGGGCCGACGGTCGCATGATGGACGCCCTCCCCGAGTGGTCGAACCTCCTCATCCGCTGGTTCCACGTCTTCGCCGGCATTCTCTGGATCGGATCGACCTGGTACTTCACCTGGCTCGATCGGCAGCTGCACGCCGCGCCGGAAGGCGTGTGGATGGTGCACAGCGGCGGGTTCTACCTGGTCGAGAAGCAGCAGGACCCGAAAGTCGATCCGTCGAAGATCCACTGGTTCCGGTACGAGGCCCTGTTCACCTGGCTGTCCGGATTGGTTTTATTATACTTAGTATATTATTCAGGCGGCCTGATGGAGGACGCGCCGCGCTGGCTCGGTGCCGGCCTGATCGTCGTCGGATGGGGCGCGGTGGTCAGCTACGCCGCGCTGGTCGCCGTGGCGTGGTGGCTGACGCGCGCGATGGAAGGCCGCGCCGCCTACATCCACCTCGGCGCGATGATGGGCACCATCATGGCGCTGAACGTGTGGCTGCGGATCCTGCCGGCGCAGCGGAAGCTGGTGGCGGCCATCGCCGCGGGACAGCCGCCCAATCCGGTCCTCGCCGAGCGCGCCAAGGACCGATCGAAGCACAACACCTTCATCATCCTGCCGGTGGTGATGACGATGATCTCGAATCACTTTCCCACCGCGACCTACGGCAGCGCGTACAACTGGCAGGTCTTCGCGGTGCTGGTGCTGGTCGGGTGGGGCGCGGCGAAGATCGTGCGGGAGCGGTAGATGGCGGTCTTCCGCAGCCAGCGGGTGCTGACTCCCGAGGGGATCCGGCCGGCGTGCGTGCACGTCGACGAGGGCCGCATTGCGGCGGTGACCGAATATGAACCGGGTCCCGGCGACTACGGAGACGCCCTGATCATGCCGGGCGTCGTCGATACGCACGTGCATGTCAACGAACCCGGCCGCACCGAGTGGGAAGGTTTTCGCACCGCGACCGAGGCAGCCGCCGTGGGCGGGATCACCTCGATCGTCGACATGCCGCTGAATTCCGTTCCGGTCACGACGACGCTCGAGGCTTTCCAGATCAAGCGCGAAGCGGCGCGCGGACAGTTGCGCGTCGACGTCGGATACTGGGGCGGCGTGGTTCCGGGAAACGTTTCCCACCTCTCGACCATGGTCGAGGCGGGCGTACTCGGGTTCAAATGCTTCCTGATCGATTCCGGCATCGCCGAGTTCGGCTGGGTCGACGAACGCCATCTGCGTCCGGCGATGGAAGAGCTCTCGCGGTGCCGGGCGCCGCTGCTGGTGCACGCCGAAGTGG
>VBLM01000011.1 GCA_005879095.1 Deltaproteobacteria bacterium | reverse complement strand
TCGCCGAATCCCCGCCGCGGCCAGTCCGAATTTTGGGGACACCCTTCGGGGACACCCTCGCTATTTGAGGGTGTCCCCGAAGGGTGTCCCCAATTTCAGATCCGGAATCCGAGTTGGGCGAGCAAGGCGGGGTCGCCGAACCCGGCTTGGTCGTGAGGACGCAAGCCGCTGGTGCGCATGCTGAGCGGGACCAGCAGGCGGGCGCCGGCGAAGAGTCGCCACCAGGAAAGGCCGCCTTCGATTGAGGCCGTCGGCTGGACGCCGAGGTCGAGGCCATTGCGCTGGGCCGAGAAGGCGCCGAGGCCGAGGCCGAGATACGGGCTGAAGCGCGCGTCGGGAAGGACCGTCCAGCGCGCGTCGAGGAGGGCTCCGGCCCAGATCGAAGAGCCGCCGGTCACGAGAGCGGAGACGCCGTAGCGGAGCGGGCCGGCGTCGTTGTACAAACCGATTTCGCCGCCGGCGGTGGAGACGCCGGCGGCCGTCGAGATGACCAGAACCGGCCTTTCAGTTTCTTCCGCGAAAGCCGCTCCGGAGACCAGCGCCAGCGCGAGAATCAGTTTGTTCATCTGGATACCCTCCCCTTTCAAAGGAGTGATGTCCAAATGACCAAACTGGTGCTTCCGGTCATATCGGTCGAATGACCGATGCGACTAGATGGCGTCGAGGAACTCGGCGTTGGAGCGGAATTCGTTGAGCGACTTGAGCAGCCGCTCCATCGCCTCGACCGGTTTCAACGCATAGAGCGCGCCGCGCAGCTTCTTCACTTTCTCGTACTCGTGCTGCGAGAAGAGCTTCTCTTCCTTGCGGGTGCCGGACGTCTGGATGTTGATGGCCGGGAAGATGCGCTTCTCGGCCAGCTGCCGGTCGAGGTTGATCTCGGAGTTACCGGTCCCCTTGAACTCCTCGAAGATCACCTCGTCCATCCGCGATCCCGTGTCGATCAGGGCGGTTGCGATGATGGTCAAAGACCCGCCCTCCTCCGCGTTGCGGGCCGCGCCGAAAAGCCGCTTGGGCCGCTCCAGCGCGCGCGAGTCGACACCGCCCGAAAGCGTCCGGCCCGACGACTCGACCTCCTTGTTGTAGGCGCGCGACAACCGCGTGATCGAGTCGAGCAGGATGACCACGTCCTTCCCGCCCTCCACCAGCCGCTTGGCGCGCTCCATCACCATCTCGGCGACATGCAGGTGCTCGTCGGTGGGCCGGTCGGAGGACGAGGCAAACACGTCCGCTTTTACCGTGCGCCGGAAGTCGGTGACTTCCTCGGGCCGCTCGTCGACCAGCAGCACGAACTGGATCACGTCCGGCCGGTTGGTCGTGATGGCGTGGCAGATCTTCTGCAGCATGATCGTCTTGCCCGCCTTGGGCGGCGAGACGATCAGCATCCGCTGCCCGAGCCCGATCGGCGCGACGATGTCGATCACCCGCGTGATCAGCTCCTTCGTGGTGGTCTCCATCACCAGCCGGTCGTCGGGATCGATCACCGTCAGGTTCTGGAACGCCGTCCGCTTGGCGGCCTCCACCGGCGGCAGGCCCTCGACGGTGTCGGTCTTGATCAACTGCAGCCGGCCGTTGCGCCGGACAGCCTGACCGGTGAGCGCGACGCCGGGCCGCAGCTTGTCGCGGTCGATCATGTGCCGCGGCACGTCCGGGTCGTCCTGCTGCGGAAGGAAATTGAGCTTCGCCGTGCGCAGCCGGCCGTTGCCGCGGTGATCGACGTCGAGCACGCCCTCGATCGGGACCGCCGGCTCCTGCCGCTGCTGCTGTTGCTGCTGCCGCTGTTGCTGCTGGTGGCGTTGCTGGTGCTGGTGGCGCTGCTGCTGTCCCTGCTGCTGCGGCGCCGGAGCCGGCTGCGTCTGCTGCGGAGCGCCTTCGGGCGCCGCCGCGGCCTGCTGCAGGCCCTCGACGGGAGGAGGCGGGGTCGGCGCGACGTTGCCATCGGACGCCGGCTGCTGCGCCTGCTGCGGCGCGGAGACGTTGCCGTCCGCCGGCGCGGCCTCTTCCGGGCCCTCGCCGCCTTCGTCGTTTTCCACGTCGACGATTCGGCCCTGCGCATCGAGCGGCGCCTGCACCTGGTTCTGCCCGTGCTGCCCGCCGCCCTTGCCTCGGCGACCGCGACCGCCTCGCCGTTGCCGGCGGAACCGCCGACGCCCGCCGCCTTCGCCCTGCTGGCCCTGGCCGCCCTGCTGCTGGCCGTTGTAACCGCCCGGGCTCACCCCGTTCTGACCTGGCTGCGGATATTTGGAATTTCCAGGCTCGGGCGCATCGGCGCGCTCGGGCTCCGGCGGGGAGGGGGGACGCTGTCCTTCACCATTCATCGATTGCTCCAGTTCGCTACTTCTTCAGCAGGCGGCTGAAGAAGCCGCCCTTCGTCTGCTCGGCGGCCTTGTTCCTGATCCGCCGCAATTCGTCCTTCGCCTGGGCGAAGTCGGGATCCTTGTCGAAGGCCTTCTTCAAGACCGTCTTCGCCCGCTCGTTGTCGCCCTGCGCTTCGTAGAGCTGGGCGGCGAAGAGGGTGCCGCTCCGCAAGCGGGGGTCGATCTCCAGCGCTTTCTCGACGTGCGGCAGGCCCTGGTCGACCTTGCCTGTCCGCTTGAAGATGGACATGCCGAGATAGGCGTGGAACTCCGCCTCGGAGTGATTCAGGGCGATGGCCTCTTTGAACTGCGCCTCGGCCTCGTCCCAGCGGCCCTTCTTGAAGAACAGCTCGCCCTTCTGAAACACGCCCTCGGCGCGTAAAATTGCAGCGACGTCGGTGGGGAGGCCCTTCGCCTTGCGGTCGAGGTAGACGTTGTGGTCGGCGCGCTTGTCCTTGTCGGAGAGCACCGAATAGGCCTCGTTGACGCGGGCGAAAAGCTCCTCCGCCACGCGGCGCGCGGTCCCCAGCTCGAGCCCGCTGAACGAGTCGGAATGGAACTTCTTGGCGGCGACGAAGTAGGCCTTCTTGATGTCGTCGACCGACGCGTCGGCCGGCACGCCGAGGACGTCGTAGTGGTTGGCGTCCTTCAGGCGATCGCGCTCGCTGAAGAGCAGCTTGCGCGCGGCGGCCTCGGGAGGACTGAAAGCCTTGCCCTTGTCGTCGTCCGGCGACGGCGCGGCGGCCGCGGCGGCGCCGGCGGCCTTGGCAGCGGCGCGGCTCCCGCCCGACATGACCAGCAGGCCGCTGTTGCACAGGTAGCGCAGGAGCGGATACTCCGGTTCCTTGATCCGCGCCATCACCTCGGCGACCGTGCGGCCGGCGGTGGCGAGCGGCGTGACGCTCTCGCCCGGCCAGTAGGTCCGGAGCGAAAAGAGGTCGCGCTCGAGCTCCGGGCTGCGGTTCAGGTGTTCGTCGGAATGATCCTCGAGCCAGCCGCGCGAGGAGGCGAAATCGCCGCGGCGCTTGGCGGCCTCGAAGACCAAGGTAACCGGGCTGACGCGCATGTCGGGGACGGTGCTGACCGCCTCCACCGGCTTCTGCTCGAACTTGTACTGGCCCGCGCCCCAACCCAGCGCGCCCACCGCGACGTCGGCCGTCTGCTGTTTCAGGGCGACCTTGAGCTGGTCGGGCGTCATCACCCGCGCGGTCGCCAGCGCCTCGTGGAGCGCGATGCCCTGTTGTTTAGCGAGGGCGACCGCGCGGTCGAACGATGTCTGCTTGATCGCGCCCGAGGCGATCTGCGCCGCGCCCATCGTCTCCGCCTTGAGGTTCGACTGGGCGAAGCGGACCATCCCCTGCTGGAAGGTGATCACGCGCTTCGTCGAATCCTGCGTGATGGTCAGGACGCCGGAGGCCTTGTTGCGCAAGAGCTCGACGAAGAGCGCCGCGGCGGACTTGTTGGACAGCTCGCCCTCCATCGCGGGCGCGCCGGGCTGCGCGCCGATGAGCCTGGCGAGAGTCGCGCGCAGCGCGGCCGGCTCGAACGGCTTGGCGAAGAACGCCGCCGGCTTGACCCGCGCCGCGAATTCCTGCGGGAGCTGCTTGTAGACGCCGCTGACGACCACCAGCGGGAGGTTGGCGCCCCACGGCTGCGCGCGGGCCGCGGTGGCGAACTGGAAGCCGTCCAGCTCGGCCAGCACCAGGTCGAGCACCACCGCCGAGAAGGGCGCCCCGGCGGCCGCCGCCTGCGCGCAGAGGTCCTGGGCCTCCTTGCCCGACCTCGTCGTCCGCGCCGAGAGGCCGACCTCCGCGGCGATGCCGGAAAGGAGCCGCGCCGCGCTCTGTTCATCCTCGACGATGAGGACTGTTAACGGCATCTAGTGCATCTCCAGATCGTACGGCAGCGCGGCACGCAGCGTCCCGGGCTGGCCGAGCAGGCGCAGCGCCCGCAGCGCGCGGGGACCGATGCCGGCCGGGAGCGCGTCGAGCACGTCCAGCCGCGCGCCGGCGAAGTCGCTCAGCTCGACTTCGTAGTCCTCGGTGTCTTCGATTTCGACCGGCGCGTCGGCCGCGATGCCGGCCCGCTTGCCGGCCTCGAGCAGAGCGTCTTCGAACCCGCC
>VBLM01000120.1 GCA_005879095.1 Deltaproteobacteria bacterium | reverse complement strand
GCGGCGCACGATGCGCAAGGGGTCCTCGAGCGGCGGAGAGCTTATCGACCTGCGCTTCCGCCGCCGCAAGACGCGCAAGACGCGCATCGTCGCACTCTGCGACGTCTCGGGCTCGATGGACCTCTACAGCCGCCTGCTGCTGCAGTTCCTCTACGCGCTGCAGGGCTCGTCCGCGCGCGTCGAGAGCTTCGTCTTTTCCACCGAGCTGCGCCGGGTCACCGAGGCGCTGCGCGAGCGCGATTACGCCGGCG
>VBLM01000119.1 GCA_005879095.1 Deltaproteobacteria bacterium | reverse complement strand
CAGTGGGGCTCTTTGATCGACCGCCGTACCGTCGTCGTGATCTTGAGCGACGGCTGGGACACCGGCGATCCGGCGCTGCTCGCCGGCGAGTTGGAATCGCTCAGGTTGCGCAGCCGCCGGCTGGTGTGGCTCAACCCGCTGCTCGGCAGCCCCGGGTACGAGCCGCTCACGCTCGGGATGCAGGCCGCGCTGCCGCACCTGAGCGTCTTCGCGCCGGCGCACAACCTGGCCTCGCTGCGGGCGCTGGGGAGGTATCTGCAATGAAGCCGCGCCTGTTGCACAAGGGGGACGAGCCGCGCGCCGGGATGGTGCTCGCGCGCGGCGTGGGACCGCTGCAGAAGGGCGCGGTGCTGGCCGACGCCGACGTGGCGAAGCTGCGCGAGGTCGACTGGAAAGAGCTGTCGATCGTCGAGATGGAAGCGGGCGACGTGCACGAGGACGCGGCGGGTCGCCGGCTGGCGGCGGCGGCCTCGGGCGAGGGCGTCACGGTGCAGCCGCTCAACGCGGGATCGTGGCCGCTCGCTGCGCGGCATCGCGGGCTGGTCGCGGTCGACGCGGCACGGCTCGCGGAGCTCAACGACTCCGACGATCTCGCGGTCGTCACGCTGCCGCACGGACAGATCGTCATCGAGGACGAAGTCGCCGGGCGCGCGAAGATCGTGCCGTTCGTGACGCGCGAGGAGGAAGTGCGCCGGGCGGAGCGCATCGGGCCGGTGCTGTCGGTGCGGCCCTTCGTGCGGATGCGGGTCGCGGCGTTGGTGCAGGAAAACCTCGACGACGCGTCGCTGGAAAAATTCCGCGCCGCCTTCGACGAGAAAGTGCGCTTCTTCGGTTCCGAGCTTTCCACGGTCCGCCGCGTGACCGGCGATCTCGCCGCGGCGCTGCGCGACTGCATCGCTGCCGGCGCGCAGGTGGTCGCGATGGCGGGGAGCAAGCTGATGGACCCGCTCGACCCGGTGATGCGCGGCCTCACCCAGGCTGGGGCACGGGTGGAAAAGCACGGCGTGCCGCTCCATCCAGGCACGCTGCTCTGGGTCGCCAACGTCGACGGCGCGCCGGTCATCGGTGCACCCGGCTGCGCGCTCTTTTCCAGGGCGACCGCCTTCGACGTGCTTCTGCCGCGCCTGCTCGCGGGCGAGAAGCTCTCGCGCGCCACGCTCGCGCAGCTCGGCGCGGGCGGCCTGTTGACGAAGGAGATGTCGTTCCGATTCCCGCCCTACCGTCCCGGCGCGCCGCGCGGCGAGCTCGTGCCGTGAATGTGCGCAGCGAATTTCCCGCGCTCGCGCAGAGCGTGCACGGGAAGCCGCTGGTGTACCTCGACAGCGCGGCGACTTCGCAGAAGCCGCGCGCGGTCATCGACGCCATCTCCCACTTCTACGAACGCGACAATGCCAACGTCCACCGCGGCGTGCATGCGCTCGCCGAGCGCGCCACCGCGCAGCTGGAGGATGCGCGCTCCACGGCGCAGCACTTCATCAACGCCGCCCGGCCGGACGAGATCGTCTTCGTGCGCGGCGTGACCGAGGCCGTGAATCTGGTGGCGAACAGCTTTCTTTCCGAGCGTGACGAAATCGTCGTCACCGCGCTCGAGCACCATTCGAATCTCGTTCCTTGGCAGCGCTCGGGCGTGAAGGTGCGCGTCGCCGGCGTGGACGAGCGCGGCGATCTGCGGTTCGACGAGTTGGAGAAGCTGATCGGTCCGCGGACCCGGCTGGTCGCGGCCGCGCACGTGTCGAACGCGCTCGGCACCATCAACCCGGTCGCGCGGATCGTCGAGCTCGCCCATTCGCGCGGCGTGCCGGTGCTGCTCGACGGCGCGCAGGCCGCGCCGCATCTCGCCGTCGACGTTCAAAGGCTTGATTGTGACTTTTATGCCTTTTCGTCGCACAAGATGTACGGGCCGATGGGCATCGGCGTCCTCTACGGAAAGGCCGCGTTGCTCGACGCGATGCAGCCGTGGCAGAGCGGCGCGACGTCGCCGCCGCAGTGGGGCTGGGCGCCACTGTCGACTGGCTGCGCGCGCAGGATCGAGAGGCGCTGTTCGCCCACGAGCAGGCGCTCTTGCAGCACGGACTCGAGTTGCTTCGGACGATTCCGGGCGTGCGGCTGCTCGGCGCGCCTCGCGAGCGCATCGGCGTGATCTCGTTCACGCTCGAAGGCGTGCACCCGCACGACGTCGGGACCATCCTCGATCAGGAAGGAATCGCGGTGCGCACCGGTCATCTCTGCGCGCAACCGCTCCTCAAGCGCCTCGGCGAGACCGCGGTCGTGCGCGCCTCGCTCGCCGCATACAGCCGCCGCGAGGACCTCGATGCGCTCGCGGCCGGGCTGCGCAAGGTGCGGGAGACGTTCGCGTGACGGATCTGTACCAGCAGACGATCGTCGATCACGCTCGACGGCCGCGCAATTTCGGTCCGCTCCCCGGCGCGAACCGCAGCGCGGAAGGCACGAACCCGCTCTGCGGCGACGAGCTGATCCTGCGCCTTCGCCTCGGCGACCGGATCGAAGCCGTCGCTTTCGAAGGCGCGGGCTGCGCGGTGTGCCTCGCCTCGGCGTCGATGATGACGCTTGCCGTCAAGGACTGCAGCGCGTCGGAAGCGGCGCGATTGATGCAGCGCGTGCGCGAGCTAGTGGCCGGTGGAAACGGAGCAAATCTCGGCGAGCTCGAATCGCTCAAAGGAGTCGCGCGTTACCCGGCGCGCAGGAAGTGCGCCTTGCTCGCCTGGCGGGCGTTGGAGGCGGCGCTCGCCGGCGAGACGACCAAGGTTTCGACGGAGTTGTAACTGGACCGATGTCGGGAATAGAACATCGATCCCTGCCCCAGGGTGCAACGTGAAGCGGTGGCGCGAAACGGCCGCGATCTTCGAACGCGTGGTCCGGCTGGCGGATGCCGGCGAGCGCGCGGCCATCGCCACCGTGGTCCGCATCGACGGTTCGGCGTATCGGCGACCCGGCGCGAAGTTCCTCGTCGAAGAGGGCGGCAACACGCGCGGCGGGGTCAGCGGCGGCTGCCTCGAGGCCGATGTCCGGGAAAACGCGCTGGTGCTGTTGCGCGAGGGCGGCTCGCGCCTGCTCCATTACGACACCGGGTCCGACGACGAGACGGTCTGGGGTCTCGGCCTCGGCTGCGAAGGCGCGGTCGACATCTTCGTGCAGTCGGTCGGTCCGGAGTTTCCCGCGGCGCAGGCCTTGAAGCTGATGAACGCGCACGGCGGATTCGAGACCGCGCAGCCCTTCTCGATCACGACCGTGATCAAAGGTCCGGATGCGGGCAGAGTGACGATCGGTCCCGCCGCGAGCGCCTCTGCGGTCGAAGGCACGGTCTTCGTCGACGCGCTGCAGCCGCCGCCGGTGTTGTGCATCTTCGGAGCGGGCGACGACGCGCGGCCGCTCGCGTCGCTGGCGCTCGAGGCCGGATTCGACGTGACGTTGATCGATCACCGCCGCGGCTATCTCACGCCGGAGCGCTTTCCGCCGCCGGCGCGGCTCGTGCGAAGGCGTGCCAGCGAAGGCGTTCCCGCGCTCGGAAAGCACCATTACGCGGTCGTCCAGACGCACTCGCTGCAGCACGATCGCGAATGGCTCCGCGCTTTGTTGCCGCAGCCGCTCGCGTATCTCGGCCTGCTCGGGCCGCGCGGGCGCAGAGAGGAATTGCTCAAGCAGCTCGGGACCACAGCCGACACGCTGTTCGCTCCCGTCGGCCTCGACCTCGGCGCAGAAGGGCCGGAACAGGTGGCGGTGAGCATCGTCTCCGAGATGCTCGCGGTCCGAGCGGGCCGCCCGCCTTTGCACCTGCGCGATCGGCGCGGAGGCATCCATGCCGAAGACTAGGATCGCCGGCGTCCTGCTCGCGGCGGGCACTTCCAGCCGGATGGGGAAGAACAAGCTCTTCCTCGAGCTGGGCGGCGTCAGCGTCCTGCGGCGCGCGGCGCGAACGGCGATTGCCGCGGGTCTCGATCCACTGCTGGTCGTGCTCGGCCACGAGAGCGAACGAGCGCGCGCGGAGCTCGAGGGACTCGCCTGCATGCCGGTGCTCAACCCCGACTACGCGAGCGGAATGAACACTTCGCTCCGCGCCGGGATCCAGGCCGTGCCACCCGAGGCCAGCGCCGCGATGGTGCTGCTCGCCGACATGCCGTTCGTGACTCCCGAGATGGTCCGGCAGGTGGCTGCGCGATGGAGCGGCGAGCCGCTCGCGGTTTCGCTGTACGGCGACGTCGTGGCGCCGCCCATCCTCTATTCGTGCGCGCTCTTTCCCGAGCTGCTCGAGATGACCGCGGAGGACTGCAGAAAACGGGTCGTCAAGCGCCACCGGGCGGAAGCGCTCGAGATTGCGTGGCTGCCGATGGCGCTCGCCGACCTGGACGTGCCCGAAGACCTCGATCGCGTGCGGAGCGAATTCGAAGGGAGCTGAACAAGATGCGCGCTGAGCTGTTGCAGCTGGCGGCCGACCTCGCGAAAAAAGGCGAGCCGTTCGTGCTGGCGATGGTCGTGCGGCGCGAGTCGTACAGCTCGGCGCAGCAGGGCGACATGGCGGTGATCACCGCCGGCGGCGAGTACCACGGCTGGCTGGGCGGAAACTGCACGCAGCCCACCGTCAAGCGGGAAGCGCAAGCCGCGCTCGCCGACGGAAAGCCGCGGCTGGTCTCGCTCTCGCCGCAGCCGGAGGAGCGGCCGGGCGTCATCGCGCTGCCGATGACGTGCCACAGCGGAGGCAGCGTGGACATCTACCTGGAACCGGTGCTGCCGGCGCCGCGGCTTCTCGTCTTCGGCGACTCGCCTTGTGCGCGCGCGCTCTCGCGGCTGGGCGAAGTGATGGGTTACTCGCTGGCCGGCGAGCGCGGCCCGGCATACGCGGTGATCGCGACGATGGGCGAAAACGACGAGGAGTCACTGGCCCAGGCGCTCGCGCAAAAGCCCGCGTACCTGGCCGTGGTCGCCAGCCGGAAGCGCTTCGCCGAGATCCGCGAATCACTGCTTGCGCGCGGCGTCTCCGAAAAAGCGCTCGAGATCGTGCGCAACCCGGCCGGCCTCGACATCGGCGCGCGCACGCCGGAAGAGGTCGCGCTCAGCATCTTCGCGGAGATCGTCCAGCTCCGGCACGTGGCGAAGGTGGTCGAGCCGCCCGCATTCGAGATCGATCCGATCTGCAACATGAAGGTCGATCCGAAGACCGCTCGTTTCACCGCCGATCGGGAAGGACGCAAGTACTACTTCTGCAACCCACGGTGCCGCGAGAAGTTCCTCGCGGCATGAGACCATGGCTTTCGAGATCACCAAGACGTTCAGCATCAAGGCGCCGCCGGCGGCGGTGTGGGAATTTCTCACCGATCCGGAGCGGGTGGCGAAGTGCCTGCCCGGCGCGGCCATCACCGGCAAGCTCGACGAGAAGACCTGGTCGGGGACCATGACCGTCAAGGTCGGACCGGTGCAGTCGAGCTACAAGGGCAAGGTCGTCTTCGAAAAGCTCGACGCGGCTGCGCGCCGGGCCGAGATCGTCGCACAGGGAATGGACGTGCGCGGCAAGGGCGGCGCCGATCTGCGCCTGACCAGCAGCGTGCTGGAGAAAGCGCCGGGCGAGACCGAGGTCACCACCGTCTCGCGCGTCAACGTCACCGGCATCCTCGCGCAGATGGGACGCGGGATGATCCAGGACGTGAGCGATCAGATGTTCCAGATCTTCTCGCAGAACATGCGGACCGAGCTGGAGGCGACGCTTCCTTCGGTGAAGCCGGTCGCGATGCCGCCGCCGCCCCCGCAGGCCCTCGACATGGGATCGATCGGCGCGCGCGTCGCCGTGCGCCGCCCGGAGTTCTGGATCGCGATCGCCATCGCGGCCGTGGTCCTGTACCTGCTCGTACGATGAACCAAGGAGGGGAACATGATCCCGTCGCAGTTCGACTACCACGCGCCCACCACGCTGGCCGAGGCGGTGGCGCTGCTCTCCCGCTTCGGCGAGGGGGCGAAAGTGCTCTCGGGCGGTCAGAGCCTCTTGCCGCTTTTGAAATTGCGGCTGGGGACGGCGGAGCACCTGGTCGACATCGGGCGCATTCCGGGGCTCGAGTACATCAAGGAAGAAGGCGGCGTCCTCAAGATCGGCGGCCGCACCCGCGAGTCCGCGCTGGAACAGTCGGAGCTGGTGAAAGCGAAGGCGCCGATCCTGCACGACACGGCTCGCGTGATTGCAGACCCGCTCGTTCGCAATCTCGCCACGGTGGGCGGCAACCTCGCCCACGGAGATCCCGGAAACGATCATCCCGCGACGATGCTCGCGCTCGACGCGCAAGTGGTGGCGACGGGACCATCGGGCGAACGGGTGATTCCGATCGATCAGTTCTTCGTCGGCCTGTTCACTACCGCTCTGCGGCCGGGCGAGATCCTGACCGAGATCCGCATTCCGGTGCCGCCGCCGCATTCCGGCGGCGCTTACGTCAAGCTCGAGCGGAAAGTCGGCGATTACGCCACCGCGGCGGCGGCGGCGCAGGTCGCGCTCGGTCCCAACGGCGCGTTCGTCAAGGCCGGCATCGCGCTGACCAACGCCGGTCCGACGCCGGTGCGTTGCACGAAAGCGCAGCAGTTCCTCGTCGGCAAGCGGCCCTCGGACAACTCCTTCGCGGAGGCGGGACGGCTCGCCGCCGAGGCGTGCTCGCCCAGTGCCGATCGCCGCGGCGCAGTCGATTACAAGCGCGAGATGGCGCGCGTCCTCACCGGGCGCGCTTTGAAAGCTGCCGTGCAGCGCGCGGAGGGGAGATAGCCATGGCGACCCACAGGATCGAGCTGTCCGTGAACGGCGCGAAGCAGAGCGCTGAAGTCCCGTCGCGTTTACTGCTGGTCCATCTGCTGCGGGAGAATTTACGGCTCACCGGCACGCACATCGGTTGCGACACGACGCACTGCGGTGCATGTACCGTTTTGCTCGACGGCACACCGGTGAAGTCGTGCACGGTGCTGGCGGTGCAGGCCGACGGCCGTGAAGTGACCACCGTCGAGGGCCTGGAGAAGGACGGCAAACTGCACCCGATCCAGGAAGGCTTCTGGGAGAAGCACGGCCTGCAGTGCGGCTACTGCACGCCGGGCATGATGCTGAGCGGCTGCGCGCTCCTCGCGCGCAACAAGAGCCCGAGCGAAGCCGAGATCCGCGAAGCCATCAGCGGCAACCTCTGCCGCTGCACCGGGTACGTCAACATCGTCAAGGCGATCGAATACGCAGCGGAAAAGATGAGGGAGAGGTAGCCATGGCCACGCCCAGGACGAGCCCCGAAATCTCCGGCATGGGTCACTCGATGAAGCGCAAGGAAGACCCGCGCTTCATCCGCGGCCGCGGCAACTACGTCGACGACATCCAGCTGCCCGGCATGCTGCACATGGACATCGTGCGCAGCCCGTTCGCGCACGCGAAGATCAAGTCGATCGACACCTCGAAGGCGCTGAAGGTCCCCGGCGTGCTGGCGGTGATCGACGGGCCGACGCTCGCCAAGTACAACCTGCACTGGATGCCGACCCTGATGTCGGACACGCAGATGGTGCTGCCGACCGATCGGGTGATGTACCAGGCGCAGGAAGTGTGCGCGGTGATCGCGACCGATCGCTACGCGGCGGCGGACGGCGTCGAAGCGGTGGAGGTCGATTACGAGCCGCTCGAGCCGGTGATCGACGCGCACAAGGCGCTGCTCCCGAGCGCGCCCGTGTTGCGCACCGACAAGAAAGGCAAGACCGACAATCGCATCTTCCACTGGGAAGTCGGCGACAAGTCGGCCACCGACAAGGCCTTCAAGGACGCTGACGTCGTGGTCGCGCAGGACATGTACATTCCGCGCATCCACGTCGCGTCGATCGAAACCTGCGGCTGCGTGGCCGACTTCGACCGCGTCACCGGCAAGCTCACCGTGTACATGACGACGCAGGCGCCGCACGCCATCCGCACCGTCTTCGCGCTGGTGGCGGGGCACGTCGGGCTCTCGGAGGAAAAGATCCGCATCGTCTCGCCCGACATCGGCGGCGGATTCGGCGGCAAGGTGCCGGTCTATCCCGGCTACGTGATCGCCACCGCGGCTTCGGTCGTGATCGGCAAGCCGATCAAGTGGGTCGAGGACCGGATGGAGAACCTCCAGGCCGACTCGTTCGCGCGCGACTACCACATCCACGCCGAGCTGGCGGCGCGCAAGGACGGGACGATGACGGCGCTGCGGATCAAGACGCTCGCCGATCACGGCTACGCCGACGCTGCCGCGAATCCGTCGAAGTTCCCGGCGGGCCTGTTCTCGATCTGCACCGGCTCGTATGACGTCAAGCACGCCTTCGCCGAGGTCGACGGCGTCTACACCAACAAGCCGCCCGGAGGGATCGCGTACCGCTGCTCGTTCCGCGTCACCGAAGCCGTGCACTGCATCGAGCGCATCACCGACGTGCTCGCGTCGGAACTGAAGATGGATCCGGCCGCGCTGCGGATGAAGAACTTCATCCAGCCGGACAAGTTCCCCTACAAGAGCGCGCTCGGCTGGGAGTACGACAGCGGCAACTACGGCGCGGCGCTGCGCAAGGCGATGGACATCATCGGTTACGAGGACCTGCGCAAGGAGCAAGCGGAGAAGCGTGCGCGCGGCGAACTGATGGGTATCGGCATCTCGAGCTTCACCGAGATCGTCGGCGCCGGACCGTCGAAGCACTTCGACATCCTCGGCATCAAGATGTTCGACTCCTGCGAGATCCGCGTCCACCCGACCGGCAAGGCGATCGCGCGCTTCGGAACCAAGTCGCAAGGACAGGGCCACGAGACGACGTACGCGCAGATCGTCGCCGAGGAGCTCGGCATTCCCGCCTCGCAGGTGCAGGTGGAGGAGGGTGACACCGACACCGCGCCGTACGGACTCGGCACGTACGCCTCGCGCAGCACGCCGACCGCGGGCGCGGCCGGCGCGATGGCGGCGAGGAAGATCCGCGAGAAGGCGAAAAAGCTCGCCGCGCACTTGCTGGAGTGCTCGCCGGACGACCTCGTCTGGGAGCCGGGCAAATTCTCGGTGAAGGGCGCGCCGGATCGGTTCAAGACCATCCAGGACTGCGCGTTTGCGGCATACACCAATCACCCGCAGGGTATGGAGGCCGGGCTGGAGGCCGTGTCGTACTACGACCCGCCGAATCTCACCTTTCCCTTCGGGTCGTACATCTGCGTGGTCGACATCGATCGCGGCACGGGTATGGTCAAGATCCGCCGCTTCGTGGCCGTGGACGACTGCGGAAATATCATCAACCCGATGATCGTCGACGGGCAGATTCACGGCGGCCTGACCATGGGCATGGCGCCGGCTTTGCTCGAGGAGATCCAGTACGACGAGTCGGGCAACATCCAGGGCGGCAGCTTCATGGACTACCTCGTGCCTACGGCGATGGAGACGCCGGCCTGGGAGGTGGACAAGACGGTGACGCCCTCGCCGCACCATCCGTTCGGCGCGAAGGGCGTCGGAGAGTCGGCCACGGTGGGCGCGCCGCCCGCGATTGCGAATGCGGTCGTCGACGCGCTCGCGCACCTCGGCGTGAAGCACGTCGAGATTCCGATCACGCCCGAGAAAGTGTGGCGGATCCTGCGCGAGAAGGGCGTGGCCGAGTGAACCACGGCTTCGGCACGTGGGCGGTGATGATGATCGCGATGATGGCGCCGGCGGAGGCGCCGTCCGTGTTGCGCCTCACGCGCGGGCGGACGGCGTTTCTGCTCGGTTTCGCCGCGCCCTGGATCGCGTTCAGCCTCGCCGCCGCCGCGCTGCAGTTGAAGCTGCACGAAGCCGGTCTGCTCGATCACGAAAGTGGCGCGCTGACGAATCCTTGGCTTGCGGCGGCGCTGCTGATCGCCGCCGCCGCGTTGCAGTTCACGCCCCTGAAGCGCGCCTGCCGCGAGACGCAGCCGCAAGGTTCCCTGGCCGGCGGAGCGCGCGCGGCGGCCCTGTCGATGGCTTCCTGCGGCGCGCTGATGCTGGTCCCTTTCGCTAGCGGAATGTCACTCTGGCCGATGGCGCTCGTTACCGCGCTGCTGTTCGCCGAACGCGTCGCACCACGTCAATGGCCGGTGAGCAGCCTCGCAGGAGCGCTGCTCGCCGGAGCCGGCGCGTGGCTAACGCTCCAAGGCGCGTGAGACCGCGCGTTTGACGGCGCGCTCCGTGTAGACGGCCGCGAGGTTCGCCTTGTAGTCGGCCGACCCCGTCAGGTCGGCGCGCAACTCGAGCCCCTGCGCGGCGCGCGCGGCGGCGGCCTTGATCGCGGCCGGGTCCGCCTTCTTCCCCTGTAGCGCCTGCTCGACGAGCGACGCGCGCGTCACTTTCGACGCCAGCCCGGTCAGCGCGATGCGCGATTGCGTCACCGCGCCGCCCCCATCGAGAAACACCTCCGCCGCGACGCCGACGATGGCAAACCGCGACGCCGGGTGCGGCAGCTTCTCGTAGGCGCCGCCATAGCGTCCGGCCAGCTCCTCGACCTTCACGTTCCGCTCTCCGCGCGACGACGCGATCCGCACGCTCGCGTCCAGCGCGACCAGCACCGCCGGCCAGTCCGCGGCCGGGTCCGCATGCGCCAGGCTGCCGCCGATGGTGCCGAGATTTCGCACCTGCGCGTCGCCGATCTGGCCCGCGGCCTCCGCCATCATCGGCAGCTTCGTGCGCACCAACGGGGAGGAGCCGACCTCGTAATGAGTGGTCATCGCGCCGATCACCACCGCGCCTCCGGACTCGGTCACGCCGGAAAGCCCGGGCACCTTGCGCAGGTCGACCACATGCCCGGGCTGTGCCAGCCGCAACTTCATCAGCGGGACCAGACTCTGCGAACCGGAAAGCACTTTCGCGTCTTCACCGAGCTTCTCCAGCAGGCCCAGCGCCTCGGCCACCGTCGTCGGCGAGTGATATTCGAACGGAGCGGCGTACATGTCAGGCCTCCTTCCGGCCGCGGAGCGATTCCCAGATGCGCCCCGGCGTGAGCGGCATGTCGATGTGCTTGATGCCGAACGGAGACAACGCGTCCATCACCGCATTCGCCACCGCCGCCGTCGAAGCGATGGTCCCGGTCTCGCCGGCGCCCTTGACTCCGAGCGGGTTGACCGGCGTCGGCGTCTCGGTGCGCGCCAGCTCGACCTGCACCAGCTCGTCGGCTTTCGGCAGCGCGTAGTTCATCATCGAGCCGGTGATGAGCTGTCCGTTCTCGTCGTATTCGGCGTGCTCCCAGAGCGCCTGTGAAACGCCTTGGGCGATCCCGCCGTGCACCATCCCGTCGACGATCATCGGGTTGATGACGCGGCCCAGGTCGTCCACCGACGCAGATGTGGGTGCCGAACGGGAACACAAAGTTGCCCGGGTCGAAGAAGCTGATCGCTTCCAGCCCCGGCTCGAGCCCTTTAGGCAGGTTGTGCGCGAGGTACGCCATCAACGAGACGTCGAAGAACGATTTGCTGCGATCGGGCGAGCCTTTGACGAAGAACTTTCCGCCCTCGTACGTCACGTCCTTCTCGTTGGCCTCGAGCAGGTGCGCGGCGATCTTCTTCGCCTTCTCCTTGATCTTCTGCGCCGACACGTAGATCGCCGCTGCGCCGACGGGACCGCTGCGGCTGCCGTAGCTGCCCATCCCGAACGGCACCTGCCCGGTGTCGCCGTGGATGATGTCGACGTCGTCGATCGGCACCTGCAATTCGTCGGCGACGACCTGCGCGAACGTCGTCTCGTGGCCCTGGCCGTGCGAATGCGAGCCGGTGAAGACCGTCACCTTCCCGGTCGGATGGACGCGGATGTTCGCGCTCTCGTACAGGCCCGCCTGCGCCCCGAGCGCGCCCGCCACCGCCGACGGCGCGAGCCCACACGCCTCGAGGTAGGTGGAGAAGCCGACGCCGAGGTACCGGCCCTGTTTGCGCGCCGATTCCTGCTCGCGACGGAACGCCTTGTAGTCGAAGATCTGCAGGGCCTTGTCGAGGGCGCCGGCGTAGTTGCCGCTGTCGTAGAGCAGCGCGACCGGCGTCTGGTACGGGAACTTGTCGGCCGGGATGAAGTTCTTGCGCCGGATCTCGACCGGATCCATCCCCAGCTCGCGCGCCGAGAGGTCGACGAGCCGCTCGATCACATACGTGGCTTCGGGCCGGCCTGCGCCGCGGTACGCGTCCACCGGCGTGGTGTGCGTGAAGACGCCTGTCACCTCACAGTGGATGGCGGGCGTGGTGTACGAGCCCGCGAGCAGCGTTCCGTACAGGTACGTCGGCACCGCCGGCGCGAATAGCGTGAGATACGCGCCGAGGTTCGCCACCGTCTTGACGCGCAGGCCGAGGATCTTTCCGTCGGCGCTCAAGGCCATCTCCGCTTCGGTGTGGTGATCGCGCCCGTGCGAGTCGGAGACGAAGGACTCGCGGCGATCGGCGGTCCACTTGACCGGCCGCGAGAGTGCGCGCGACGCCCACACCGCCGCGCACTCCTCCGGATAGATGAAGATCTTCGAGCCGAATCCGCCGCCCACGTCGGGCGAGATGACGCGCAGCTTGTGCTCGGGAATGCCGAGCACGAATGCCGCCATGATCAGCCGGTGTACGTGCGGGTTCTGCGAGGTGATCCAGAGCGTGATGTCGCCGGTCCCGGGCTGTGCCGAGGCCAGGCACGCGCGCGGCTCGATCGCGTTCGGGATCAACCGGTGGTTGCGGAAGCTCTGCTTCACGACCTTCGCCGCCGATGCGAACGCCGTGTCGGTCGCCTTGGCGTCGCCGATCGACCACTTGAAGCAGACGTTGCCGGGCGCGTCGTCGTGGACGACAGGAGAGCCGCGCTCCAACGCGTCGGCGCCGTCGGGCACCGCCGGCAGGACGTCGTAGTCGACCTCGACCAGCTCGGCTGCGTCGCGCGCCGCGTAGGGCGTCTCGGCGATCACCACCGCCACCGGCTCGCCCATGTGCCGCGCCTTGTCGACCGCCAGCGGGTAGTGCGCCGGCACCTTGATGTTGGGCAGCAGCCACCCGACCGGAATCGGCTTCACGCCGCCGGCGACCAGATCCTTGCCGGTATAGACCGCGAGCACGCCGGGAACTTTCCGGGCGGCGGTCGAGTCGATCTTGCCGATCCGCGCATGCGCGTGCGGGCTGCGCACGAACGCCGCGTGCGTGGTGAACGGGATCTTCAGATCGTCGACGAAGTTCCCCTTCCCGGTAACCAGCCGCGGATCCTCACGCCGCTTGATGCTCTTCCCAAACAGGGTCTCGGCCATGGCTCACCTCGCCCGCGCGGCTTGCTGCACCGCCTTGACGATGTTGGTGTACCCGGTGCAGCGGCAGAGGTTTCCCTCGAGGCCGGCGCGGATCTCGCTTTCACTCGGATTCGGATTGCGCTCGAGCAGATGGCACGCGGAGACGATCATCCCGGGCGTGCAGAACCCGCACTGCAGGCCGTGCTGGTCCCAGAAGGCCTGCTGCATCGCGTGCAGCTTGCCGTCGCTGGCCAGGCCTTCGATGGTGGTGACCTTGCGGCCGTCGCACTGAACGGCGAAGAGCGAGCACGACTTCACCGCCGCGCCGTCGAGCAGCACGGTGCACGCGCCGCACTGGCTGGTGTCGCAGCCGACGTGGGTGCCGGTGAGGCCGAGGATGTCGCGGAGGAAATGAACGAGCAGGACGCGCGACTCGATCGGGCGCGTCTCGCTCACGCCATTGACCTGCACGGTGATGGAGTTCACGAGGCCTCCTTTGACAGGGGCCGCGATCCATTACACCTGCACCGAACTTGTCATTACGCGCCGCGCTACGGCCGTGGCAGGTTCAATTTCGCCAGCAGCTCGAGGTAGCGCGGGTCGTCGCGGAGCGACCGCATCGCCGCGTCGACTTTGATCAGCGCGATGCCGCCGTCGTGCTGCACGCGGGCGCGCTCGAGCCATTCGAAGGCGCGATCCTTGTCGCCACGCCAGGCGTGAACCGTCGCGATCTGGTACGCGGCGTCGTGGGAGTGCTTCCGGACCAGCTCGTCGAGAGCAGCATCCGACTCCCGGGCGTGTCCCAGCGAGTGCTGGACGATGGCCGCTCCGAGCAGCCGGAAGACCTCGCTGGTCGATCGCGCGTACCAGGCAAGCGCCTCGGCCGGCCGTCCCTGCAGCAACAGGACGAAGCCGAGCCAGGCCGGCGCGAACGCTTGCTCGGGGTTGATCTCCAGCGACCGTTCGGCGGCGGCGCGCGCTTCGTCGAGGCGTCCGGCGCCCACCAGCAGGCTGGCGAGGCCGCTGAAGATCCGGCCGTTGAGTGGATCGAGCTGGGCGGCCTTGCGCGAGACGGCGATGCCCTCGTCGAGGCGTCCGAGCGACCGCAAGACGTAGAGCGCGTAGGTCGTCAAGGCGTCGGCGTTCTCGGGAGCCAACGTCAGAGCGCGCTGGAAGTCGGAGCGCGCTCCCTCCCAGTCCCATTGGGTGGCGGCGCGCATCGAGGCACGGGCGATGTAACCCTCCGGCAACTCCGGACCCAGGGCGATGGCCTTGTCCGCCGCCTCGCGCGCCCGCCGCTGTCCGTCCCGCAT
>VBLM01000665.1 GCA_005879095.1 Deltaproteobacteria bacterium | reverse complement strand
GACCTCGGCGACACCGGGCGCCGGCGTCCAGTTCATCGCCGCCGACGACGCATTCCGCGCGAGGCTTGATGCATACCTCGACCGTCTCAGGAACCGCTGAACAAGAACCGATCGTTCTTAGAGCATCTCTTTTCCGGCCCTGGTATTCACCACGGCCCGCAGCGCGACAAGGTCCTTCTCTTCAGGCCGCCACTCGCCCAGGTGCGACAGCCGCCGCTGCGCGAATCGGTGCCCGGCGACGACCACTGACGACTCCGCCAGCTGCTGCGCCTCCGCCTGCGCCATCTTCGCCATCTCGTGCCGATGGTGCGGATCGACCCGCCCGTCATCCCTCACCCGAATCTTCGAGAACCACACCCGCGCCACCGTCGCCGGCTTCCGGTCGCGCAGCTCCAGCGACATCCCGATGCAGCGCACGAATCCGTCGCCGTCGTGCTGAAGCGGCCGCTCTCCCACCAGAAACCGCTGCATCGACGGGTTCGAGATGCGCTTGATCTCGCCCGGCGCAACGCGCTGAAAGAACCAGAGGGCCCTTCTCGACATATGAAACCTCTACACCTCGGGCGCCAGCCGCCCTGAGAGGGGCGGCGCACGCCTGTTCAGCGAGCGACAGCCTCCTCGATCAATGCCCGGAGCAGGGCGCGATGGCAATGCAACTCGTCGACACAGGCGCTGGAGCAGAGGAGGGTGATCGTCTCACCTTTGCGCACCCTTCCCGCCAGCTCCTCGATCCGCGCGCGCTGCTCCTCGATCTCGGCCAGATAGCGCCTGCGGTATTCGTCCCAGCCGATGGGCGGCCCGCGCTTGCCGTAGAACGCCGCGTGCAGCTCCTTGCTCGGCCCCAGCGCCGGGATCCACACGTCCCATGTCTCCTTCGCCTTGGGCAGCGCGCGCGGCCGGTAGCGGCAGATCAGGATGCGCTGCCCGTCGCCGGCCTGACCGGGATCGTTCCAGCGGCAAGTGCGGATCGGCATCGGGCCGGGTTCTAGCGCGCCGCCAGCAGAGCAGCAGCAAACTTCTCAACCGGACGGGGGTGGGGTAGGTATAAAGTCGGAGAGAGGGAACGTGCCCGCGACGCGTCTGCTGGTCATCGCCGATTCCAAAATGCTCCAGGCTCTCGCGAATGGGCTCCGCGACGGCGCGAAGTTCGACGTCCTCACCGCACCGTTGTCCGATCCGGCGGCCGCCCAGGCGGCGGCGGAAAAGGTCGACGCGGTCGCGCTCTTCTACGGCGCTCCCGGCGCGCCGCTGCCGGCCGCGCTGCAGGCGCTGTCGCCAAAGGTGCGAGATCGCGGCGGGCGCGTCGTGGCCGTCCTCCAGCGCGAGCAGGCGGCCCAGCGTGACGACTGCTTCCGGGCCGGCGCCAGCGACCTGCTCTTCATGCCGATGCCGAAAGATCAGTTCGTCGCGCGCCTGCAGGGATCGGTCGACCTCTCCTGGGCAGCGGAATCGGGGGCGCAGGCGCCGGTGGCGGTGGCCACGCGGACGGCGGCTTCCAAGGTCGATCGGGCCACGGTCTCGCCGGCTGGCGTCGAGGCGCAGGCCACGCTGCCGGTGAAGACCGGCGACACGGTCCGCCTCTCCTGGGGCACGTTCCAGACCTGGGGTCTGGTCGTTCGACCGGGGCCGACGGCGCAGATCCGCTTCGCCGGGCTGGCGCCCGACGAGGAGGCGCAGATCCGCGACTGGCTCAAGAACGGCGCCCCGCTTGCCAGGCCCGCCCCGGCCGCTGCGGCTCCCTCTGCTCCGGCGCCCGCTCCGTCTGTTGCTCCGACTCCGTCCGGCGGCTCGGCACGCGTATCCGCTCCGCCTCCCACAGATGAAATGCCGACGCCGCCGGGGGGAACGGCCGCCGTGCGCGCCGCGCCCACTGCAGGGCCGCCGCCCGGATTCGCCGACCGCAAGCCGATCCGGCCGCAGACCAAGACGAGCGCGCGGGTGGCGCCCCCGGTGAT
>VBLM01000662.1 GCA_005879095.1 Deltaproteobacteria bacterium | reverse complement strand
GGCAACGTAGACGTCGCGCGCGGTCTTCGAGGTGATTCCGCCGATGGCTACGACAGGGACTTTCGAGCGCTGGACGGCTTTTCGCAGGCCGTCGATGCCGTGCGGGGGCGGCAACGGTGCGCCGGGCTTGCTCGAGGTCGCGAAGATCGGTCCGAAGCCGATGTAATCGGCGGCCTGCCCGGCATCGATCTCGGAATCCGAATGGGTCGAGATGCCGATGATCATGTCCGGCCCGACGATCTTCCGCGCCTCGGCGAGCGGCAGATCGTCCTGGCCGAGGTGGAGGCCATCCGCTTCGGCCAGCCGCGCTATGTCCGGACGATCATTGATGAAAAACAGCGTCTTCCCGGCGCACAGCCGCCGCGCTTCCCGCGCCAGCAGAAGGAACTCGCCGGCCCCCGCATCTTTCAGCCGCAATTGAACGATGGCTGCGCCGCCGCGGACGAAAGCGCTCACCAGGTCGAGCACCGGGCGGCCCGCCGACCCGTCGGCTATCGCGTAAACTCCGTGCGGCAGAGAGGCCACGAGGCCTGTACCATAGCGCAGCGGTGTGCTATTAGCCGCCGCCCTCTTTAAAGGAGCAAGCAGTGTCCGAGAAGGAAAAGGAAATCCCGGCCCGGTACCTCGATCGACGCGTGGTCGAGCGCTATATCAAGCGCGGGCTGCTCGACGAGAAGGAGTACGCCCGGCACCTGAAAGCGCTGGACGATCTGGCGGAAAAGGCCGGATCGGTGGAGACGGAGTTCAGCTCCGTCGACGGCATCGGACCGACCCGGTAATTCCGCATGCTCGCGCTGTTCCTCGCCGCGTCGCTGACCACTGGTCCCAGCGCGGCGCGGCGCACGCCGCTCGTGCTCGCCGTCGACCGGGCGCGGCCGGCGGTCGTCAATATCAACGCGCAGGAAGTCGTCCGCGCTGCGGCCTCCGACGATCCGTGGGCGCTCTTTTTCGGCGGCGGCGTGCGCGCCCGCGATCAGGTCCGAACTTCGCTCGGTTCCGGATTCGTCTTTGATTCCGCTGGGTTCGTACTGACGAACTATCACGTCGTCGCGCGCGGGAGCCGCATCCAGGTCAGTTTCGAAGACGGCGCCGACTTCACCGCCAAAGTGGTCGGCACCGATCCCGGCGGCGACCTCGCGGTGCTCAAGATCGAGAGCGAAAAGAAGTTCCCGGCGGCGCCGCTCGGGAGCTCCTCCGATCTCATGCTCGGCGAGCCGACCATCGCCATCGGCAACCCGTTCGGCTTGAACCAGAGCGTCAGCGCCGGCGTGGTCTCGGCGCTGCACCGGCCTGTCCACGCCGAGGGCCGCAGCTATTACGATTTCATCCAGACCGACGCCTCGATCAACCCCGGCAACTCGGGCGGGCCGCTGGTCAACGCCGACGGCAATGTGATCGGCGTCTGCTCGGCGGTCCTCGCGACCGGACAGGGAATCGGGTTCGCCATCCCCATCGACCGCGCGCTGCGGGTCGCGCGCGAGCTGGTGAAGTCGGGCGGGCTGGCCGACACCTGGTGGGGATTCGACGCGGAGGCGATCGAGAAGCACGCCGGCGCGCTGGTCACGTCGGTCGACGAAAGCTCGCCCGCAGCGTCGGCAGGCCTGAAGCGCGGAGATACCGTGCTGCGCGTCGACGGCACGCCGGTCCACGACGCCGACGAGCTGCGCTTCCTGCTCCGCGACGTCCCGGTCGGAACCCGCGTCACGATCGGGGTCGTGCGCGGGAAGGAGAACACCGATCTCCCGATCGCCGCCGCGCCGCTGACGCCCGAGCGCGCGCAGGCCGTCTTCGAGTCGCGCAGCGGCATCGCCGTCGCCGAGATGTCGGCGCGCGAGGCCCGCGAGGCCGGCTACGAGACGCGCAAGCCGGTGCTGGCCATCAAGCTGGTCGAGCGCGGCTCGCAGGCGGCGCGGCTCGGCCTGCGGCACGGAGATCTGATATTGGCCATCAACAGCGCCGAGGTCGAGAGTCTGAAAGACTTCCGCAAGGCACTCGCGCAGGCGCGCAAGAGCGGGCGCGCCGTGCTGCTGGTCCAGCGCGGCTATCGGTTGCAGGAATTCGAGTTCGACGCGGGGTGAACCATGGCTGACGAAAAGAAGGCGCCGAGCCTCGACTTCAACGCTCTCGTGCTCTCGCTCGGCTCGAGCGTGATCGTGCATCTCGGCGAAGCTCCCGACCCGACCTCCGGCCAGAAACGCGACCAGCCCGACTTCACCATGGCCCAACAGAGCATCGACCTGCTCGCCATGCTCCAGGAAAAAACCCGGGGCAACCTGACCGCCGACGAAGCCCGTTTCCTCGACAACATGCTCTTCGACCTGCGCATGCTGTACGTCCAGGTCTCACAGCGGTAATTCGGCGAACAGGCCGTACTGGCGCGTGCCGTCGTCGCCGGACACGGTCCAGCCGAGCTTGCAACCGGCGAATTTGTGAGGGCCGAGGCCGCATTCGGGGGTGAGCAGGAACGAGAGGAGCCGGCGGGCGCGGAGCGTTTCGATGCCGAGCGATTCGGCGAGGAAGACGATACCGGCCGCGGAGAATTCGTCGAGCGGGACCTTGCGGCCCTCGAGGTCCTCGGTCGAGCCGCCGTAGGTAAGGTCGCTGCGGCCCATCGACGCGTCCATCGATTCGAAGACCAGGTCGAGGCGAGCGAGGACGCGCGCGGAACGTCAAGGGCTCGTCGATCTTCTGCGCCAGGGCCGTCGCGAGCGGGCTGGCCAGAAGCCGCGCGGCCGGATTTCCGATCAACCGACGCTCCCGCGCGCGGCGCGCCGACTCGCCGAGACCGATGTACCGGGCTTGCAGCGCCGGCTGCGGCCCGATCCGGTGCAGCAATTCGTCCAGTTCGCGCGCCGCGCCCTCGTCGTCGCCCAGCGCTTCGAGCGCCGCCGCCCGCTGCGCCCGCGCGCCGGTGTGCTCGGGATCGAGCGCGAGCGCCTCCGCCTGCGCCATCGCCGCCAGCCCGATGTCGCCTGTCTCCAGCAGCGCCAGGCCCCGCTCGTGCGGCAACTCCGGGTCGCGCGGCGAGAGCTGCTGCGCGCGCTTGTACAGCCGCGCCGCCTCGTGCGCCTGGCCGGCTTTCAGGGCGGCGCGCGCCTGGGAAAGGAGCTCCTCGAGCACGCCCGACACTTTACATGCACATCGCTTGCCAAGCGCTCGCGCTGTCTTACGTTGATGCCCATGAAACTCGACAAGTTTACCGTCAAGGCGCAGGAGGCCTTGCAGGAGTCGCAGGCGATCGCCCGCAAGCGCGATCACCAGGAGATCCTGCCCGAGCACGTCCTCCTCGCGCTGTTGCAGCAGCAGGATGGTCTGGTGCCGCCGCTGCTCCAGCGCGTCGGCGCCGACCCGAAGCTGGTCCAGCAGCGCCTCGACGACGAGCTGAAAAAAGTTCCATCGGTACAGGGCGGCGAAGCCGGTCACCTCGCGCAGCGGACGCTGAAAGTCCTCGACGCGGCGGAGGCGGAAGCCGGCAAGATGAAGGACGAGTACGTCTCAACCGAGCACATCCTGCTCGCGCTCGCTGCCGACAAGAAGCTCGAGGCGCTCAAAGCGTCGGGCGCGACGCGCGACCGGATCGCCTCCGCGCTGCAGTCGGTCCGCGGGTCGCAGCGCGTGACCTCGCAGGATCCGGAATCGCAGTACCGCGCGCTGGAGAAGTACGCGATCGATCTCACCGACCGCGCGCGCAAGGGAAAGCTCGACCCCGTGATCGGCCGCGACGAAGAGATCCGCCGCGTCATCCAGGTCCTTTCCAGACGAACCAAGAACAACCCGGTCCTGATCGGCGACCCCGGCGTCGGCAAGACCGCCATCGTGGAAGGCCTCGCGCGGCGCGTGGTCGACGGCGACGTCCCCGAGGGCCTGAAAGAC
>VBLM01000118.1 GCA_005879095.1 Deltaproteobacteria bacterium | reverse complement strand
GGCGTTGATGGAAGACGACAGCTCCACTCTCCAGACGATGAACCTGCTCGGCGCCCGCGCAGATGCGGCGCAACCGCGGCCATGGCTGATCCGGCGCTGCTCGTGCGCCGTGGCCGCGACGCTGCAGCGATGTCCGGCGCCGCCCACCGCCGTGATCCTCACGCTCGACGCCATGGCGACCGTCCTGGCGCTCCACGTCGCCGTCTGGCTGCGCTTCGAAGGCCTGGTCCCGACGCCGTATCTCGAATCCCTCGAGCTGGTGCTTCCGGTGCTGGTCGCGACCCGCCTCGGTTTCAACCTGGCGGCCGGAATTCACCGCTGGACGTTCCGTCTGGCCGGCTTGCCGGACGCGCTCCGCGTCGCGGGGGCGGGTCTGGCCGGAACGCTCGCTTTCACGATGCTCTGTACGCACGTCCTTCCCGAAGGCCTTCCGCGGAGCATCTATGCGCTCGAATTCTTCCTCGCCACCGCGGCCTTCGGCTTTCTGCGCTTTTCACCCCGCGTCGGACTCCGCTGGTTGGGAAGGCGGGCGAGGAGCATGGCCGGGGCCGCCCGCACGATCATCGTCGGGTCGGGCGACGCGGCGGAGCTCCTCGCCCGCGATCTCGAGCGTAACCCGGACAGCCCCTATGCGCTGGTCGGCTTCGTCTGCGAGGACGCGAGCCTGGTGGGCCGGAGGTTGGACGGCAGCCGGGTCCTGGGGCTGGTGCGCGATCTGCCGGAGCTGATCCGGCGGTACTGCGTCTCCACCGTGCTCCTCGCCGACCAGGGACAGTCGGCCGGACGCCGGCGCCAGATCCTCGACATGTGCGCCGAATCGCGGGCGCGGTTCAAGATCATCCCCGCCGCGCTCGACCGGATCGAGCGGCTCTCGGTCGCGATGCTCGAGGACGTGTCGCCCGAGGACCTGTTGCCGCGCGATAGCGTCGCCTTCGACGAGGAGGAGATCCACCGGCTGGTCTGCGGCCGCGTCGCCCTCGTCACCGGCGCGGGCGGATCGATCGGATCGGAGCTGTGCCGGCGGCTGGCCTGCCACGGGGTTCGGCAGCTCGTCATGGTGGACATGAACGAGAACGAGCTCTACGTCGGCGGCCGGCTGCTGGCCGCCCAGTCGCCCGGCGTCGACGTGCGGCTCGAGGTCGCCGACGTGCGCGAGGCCGAGCCGCTCCTGCGCCTCGGCGCGCGTTATCGGCCTCAGGACATCTTCCACGCCGCGGCGCACAAACACGTTCCGCTGATGGAGGAAGCGCCCGACGAAGCGGTCAAGAACAACGTCTTCGGGACCATCAACGTCGCGCGGATGGCGGAGGCCTGCGGCGCGGAGCGCCTGGTCTTCATCTCCACCGACAAAGCGGTGAACCCGACTTCGGTGATGGGCGCCACCAAGCGGCTCGCCGAGATGGTGGTCCGCGACATCGGCCGCTCTTCGGCGACGCAGATGACCGCGGTGCGCTTTGGAAACGTCCTCGGGTCGGCCGGCAGCGTGGTGCCGCTGTTCAAGCAGCAGATCGCACGCGGCGGCCCGGTGACGGTGACCCACCCGGACTGCACCCGCTACTTCATGACCATCTCGGAGGCGGTCGGCCTGGTGCTGGTCGCGGGGCTGGGCGGTTACGGAGACCTCTGCATCCTCGAGATGGGTGAGCCGATCCGCATCGTCGAGCTGGCGAGGAGCCTGATCCTGATGGCCGGGCGCGTTCCCGACGAGGACATCCGCATCGTCTACACCGGGCTGCGGCCGGGAGAGAAGCTGCACGAGGAGCTGCTCAGCGAGCAGGAGGAAGAGACGCAGGTGGTGCGGAATCGCATCCAGGTCGCCTGCTCCCCCGCGCCGCCGGCCGATCTCGCCGATCGCCTCGTCGAGCTGCGCACCCTGGCCGAGGAGGGCCGGCGCGACGAGGTGCTGAAGGCGCTGCGCGTCCTGATCCCGACCTTCGAGCCCTATCGCGCGACCTCGGTGGCCCCTGCCATGGACCGGCCCGAACAACCCGCTCCCCCGAGTCCTGAGCGGCCCGAAGGCGAGGAACCGGTCGAGCTGGTCCCCGCGCTCTGCGAGGTGAGGGTGTGAGCGGACCGGTGCGAGAGCTCATCCAGCATCGCCACCGGCCCGGCGACGCCGCGGGCGGTTTCGACCTGGAGTCGTCGGCGCGCGAACCGGAGTCGACCATCGCCGATCACGTCTGGACGGTGGTCGAAGGACGCTGGACGGTCGCGGCGGTCGCGGCCTTCTGTCTCCGGTCGGCCGCCGCCTACCTCTTCGTCGCCGCGCCGGTGTACGAGGCCAACGCGCTCGTCCAGGTCGAGGAGAGGCCCAAGACGATCGCGGTCCTCAGCGACCTGAACACGATGTTCGAGGAGAAGACGCCGTCGGAGGGCGAGATCGAGGTCATCCGCTCGCGCACGCTCCTGACCCAGGTGGTGGAACAGCTCGACCTCGACGTCGAGGCGCGCCCCCGGCACTTCCCGGTGATCGGCGA
>VBLM01000661.1 GCA_005879095.1 Deltaproteobacteria bacterium | reverse complement strand
ACCCCGCCGGTGGCGAGCCGGGCCAGCCAGTACGCGACGCGCTTGCGCGCCTCCGCACCGACCGAGCGCACGTCGTCGGGCAGTTCTTTCTCCATCCGCGCCAGAGCGGCGTCCATCTCGTGCAGCCGAGCCATGCAGGCGCGCTCGGAATCGGGCGTCACGCTGCAGTTGTCGCGCCGGCGCCGCGGCGATGCAAGTCAGAACAGGATGCGGGCGATGAGAAGGAAGTCGAGGATGAAGCCCAACCCGAAGTTGCCGGCGGCGAGCCCCGGCGCGATTTCGACGCCGAAGGTGAACGGCGCCTCTTTGAGCAACAGTTCGGCCCCGAGCGGCATGCGCGCCCCGACGTACGCTGCGCCGCCGCCACAAGTGATGAAGCCGGGACCACAGGGGCCCGACAGCGCGCCGGCGAAGCCGCCGCCCCCGGCATAGATGTCGAGCTCGACCTTCGGACTGTTCGCGAGCCGGCCGAGATTCCACAGGTAATCGGCTCCGAAACGCAGGCCAGGCGCCCAGAAGCCGAGGTAAGCGTCGAAGGCGTTGCGCCCCATGTAGCGCTTGAGGGTCAGGCCGGTCGGGTCGCCGAGCATGAACCCGAAGCCCCAGCGTGGAGCGCGCTCGATCGGTTGCAGACCGCTCTGGAGCGGCAAGCGGCTCTCGCGCGCCAGGGCCGGCGCGGTGACGAGGAGCGCCGTGGCGAGCAGGGCGCGCATTTTTATAGTGCGGTTGCTTCGCCCTTGCGCTCGGCTTCGCGCTGGGTCTTGAGCTTCTTCATCCGCCGCCGGATGAGCTCGCGCTTGAGCGCGGACAAGTGGTCGACGAACAGCTTGCCTTGCAGATGGTCCATCTCGTGCTGGACGCAGACGGAGAGGAGCGTGTTGGTCGCTTCCTTCTGTTTCCGCTTGCCGTCGCGATCCGTGTACTCGACCACGATGTGGCCGAAGCGGGTGACTTCCTCGTACTCGTCGGGGATGGAGAGGCAGCCTTCGGTGTACGTGAACTCGCCCTCGCCCACCTTCAGCACCGGGTCGATCAGCCAGAAGAGGCCTTCGCCCTTCTTCTTCGGCTCTTCGCCTTCGGCGGCGCGCTGGTCGACATCCATCGCGATCACGTTCATGAGAACGCCGACCTGTGGCGCGGCGAGGCCGACGCCGTTTGCCTCGTACATGGTCTCGGCCAGGTCGTCGCAGAGCTTGCGGACGGTGGCGTCGACGTCAAGGACCGGCTTGCCCTTCTGCTTCAGGCGCGGGTCGGGCCAGACCAGAATGTCTCGCAATGCCATGCTTTCTCGCTCCCAAGGCGTGCGGCGAATCGCCAGTATATTCATGACTGACGCACGCCGCCAGAATGATTCTCGAAGGCGCTTTGCGATTCACAACAGAGCGCCGGGGTCGACGTCGAGAGCCAACTCGACGCCCGCGACGACGTGTGCCTTCTGGAGCGCCCGGCCAAGTCGGTGCAGCGGTGCATGGTCGTCGGCGCGCAGGAGCAGCTGCCAGCGGTGCTTGCCGCGCACTTTGGCGATCGGCGCTGGGGCCGGTCCGAGCACCTCTGCCCGCTCGCCGCGGGCGATGAGCTTGTGGGCGACGGCGGCGAGGCGCTCGGCTGCGCCGCGGACGCGCGGCTCGGCGTTTCCCTGCAGCCGCAGGGCCATCAGACGGGCGAAAGGAGGAAAATGGAGCCTCTCGCGCAGGGTCAGCTCGGCCTGCGCAAACGCGACATAGTCAGAGGAGACGGATTCCGGACGGAAGGCCTGGACGAGGACCCGGCCCGGGCTCGACCCTCGGCCGGCGCGACCCGCGACCTGCGTGAGCAGCTGGACGCACCGTTCGGCGGCGCGGAAGTCGGGCAGGTGCAGGGGGCCGTCGGCGTCGAGGACGCCCACCAGCGTCACGCCGGGAAAGTCGTGTCCCTTCGCGACCATCTGCGTTCCGACCAGGAGGTCGAGCTCGCGGCGGGCGAAGCGCGCGAGTACGGCTGCGGCCTGCCCGGGACCGCCGGCTGCATCGCGATCGAGGCGTGCGACGCGCGCGCGCGGGACCAGTGTGTCCAGCTCTTCCTCGACCTTCTCGGTGCCGCCGCCGAAAGCGACCAGATTCGTCCCGCCGCATGCGGCGCAGGCCGATCGCGGCGGCTCTTCGTGGCCGCAAAGATGGCAACGCAGCCGCTCGCGGCCGGTGCGGTGGACGACGAGCGCGACCGAGCAGTTGGGGCAGCCGACGGCCGAGCCGCAGGTCGAGCAGATCAGCGTGCGGGTGTGGCCGCGGCGGTTGAGGAAGAGGATGGCCTGTTCGCCGCGGGCGAGCGTTTCGCGGAGCGCGCCGGCAAGCTGCGGCGTGATCAGTTCCTGCGAGACACGGCGCTTGACGAGCGTCAGCGCCGGCAGCGGGCGGGCGTCGACCCGCTCCGGCAGCCGCAGGGTGCGCAGTTTTCCCTCCTGCGCGCGGCGCAGCGTCTCGAGCGAGGGAGTGGCGCTGCCGAGGACGGCCACCGCGGCCGCCTTCTGCGCCCGCACCAGCGCGACGTCGCGCGCCTGGTAGCGCAGGCGGTCGTCCTGCTTGTAGGAGGGCTCGTGCTCCTCGTCGACGATGACGATGCCGAGCCGTTCCACGGGCGCCCAGACCGCGCTGCGCGCGCCGACCACGATGCCGGCGCGGCCATCGCGGACGCGCTGCCATTCCGCCACCCGCTCGCGCTCGGAAAGACCCGAGTGCAGCACGGCCACGTCGTCGCCGAACCGCGCCCGAAACCGGCCGGCCAGCTGCGGCGTCAGGGCAATCTCGGGGACCAGAGCCACGGCGGAAAGACCCTGCGCGCGCGCGTGCGCGATGGCCTCCAGGTAGACCCAAGTCTTTCCGCTGCCCGTCACGCCGTGGAGCAGGAAGGGAGCGAACGTGCGCGTATCGATCGCGGCGGTGAGCGCCTCGAGTGCCTCGGACTGGGCCGGCGTCGGGTCGTGGCTCTGCGATCCCCATGGCGCTTCCGGCAGCACGGCCGGACCGGCGGCGAGCTCCGACACCAGAGCCAGCTTTCGCGCCACCAGCGCCCGCAGCTGGGGGCGCGCTCCCGGAAAAGCGACCAGCAGCTCCTCGACTGGGACCGGCCCCTCGCCACGCGCGATCAGCCACGCCAGCACTTCCGCCTGCCGAGGGGCGCGCTTGACCGCGTCGACGGAAGCGCCGGGAGCGGCCTGCGCTACCTCTACGAGCTGCGCTCCGATGCGCGCCGGCGCTTCCGCTCGCACCAGCTCGACCAGCCCGCGTCTGGACAGCATCGCCAGCTGTGACCGCGACAACCGCGCGCCGCTGGAAGCTTTCCGGAGCGACCGGCGCAGCGCCTCTTCCTGGCCGGGCAGGTCGAGCTGGCCTCTCTCGAGCACGGCGTGGCCGGCCGCGGTGAGGCGCGGCGTCAAAGTATCGCGCACGTCGAGCCCGGGCGGCAGGGTCGCTTTCACGGCCGGTCCGAGCGGCGCGAGATAGTGCGCGGCGGCCCATTTGACGAGCGCGATCACTTCCCCGGTCAAGAGCGGCGCTGCGTCGAGCAGGCGGACGGCGTCGCGTACAGATGGTTGTTCCGCTCCGGGCCCGAGGACCACGCCTGTCTCCGTCCGCCGGCCGAGCGGCACCAGCACGCGCCGCCCCGGCTCGACCGCGCCCAACTCCGGCGGAATCCGGTACGTGAACACACCGTCGCCGGCAGGGACGTTCAGCGCGACTGCGTACAGGGCGCGTGGCGCGTGATCGTCTTCTGGATCACTCCCGGGAATCGTCTTCCTCTTCCTCGCCCGCGCCGCGCGCGCCGCGCGTCTCCAGCACTTCGAACCTCGCCGCCAGTTGGCCCGACTCCCACAGCTCGAGGACGCGCGGAAAGTAGTCCGCGGCGGCGGGGCTACCGTACTCGAGCAGCCGCAGATCGGCGCCGCCCTGCGCGAGCAGCCGCGCCGGCGCGTTGGTGTCCTTGTAGAGCCATAGCTGCGGCCGGCCGAGGTCGCGCGCGCCCGCCCCCAGCACGTAGACGACGCGATCCCCGAGCCGAGCCAGCGCGGAGGCAGCCGTCACGTCAGTTCCCGACGCGGCCACCGCGGCGCGTAGCGCGCCTTCCGCAGCCTCGGGCGGCAGGCCGCGGTAGGTGAGAAAGGGGCATGCCAGCTGCAGCAACTGCAGCG
>VBLM01000660.1 GCA_005879095.1 Deltaproteobacteria bacterium | reverse complement strand
CGGGTCGCCGTCGAGCGTGACGTCGGCGGGAGTGCAGGTGCGGGCTTCGATCCCGCGCGCTTTGAACATCTCGGCGAGCGTAGTCAGCTCGGTGAGCTGCGGATCGCCCTCGCGGTGGAGGAGCTGCACCTTGACCGGCTGCGCGCGGCCGCGCGCGGCTTTCAGCAGCGCGTCGAGCAGCCACTCGGCGTTGCTCGGGTTCGCCGACAGCGCCGGCTCGCGCCCCGGCCGGACGGCTTGTACCCACCCGCGCACGGCGGCGTCGGAGTAGATCTGCATTGCCGGAATCGTGGCGTTCACTTCCAGCGCTTTGACGTTCCCTGCGCCGTCGACGAACCAGTCGATGCGCGAGTGCAACAGATCTTCCGCCTCGCGCCACCGCGTCGCCAGCGCTTCGCTTTCCAGCGGCGAGAGATGATGAAAGAGCAGCCGCGCCTTCTCCGGCCGCCGCTCGATCAGCTCGCGCGCGACCTGGACCAGCGCGCTGGTGATCGACCGCGCGCCGCGTCCGAGCGCCGCCAGTTCCTCGCGCGGCAGCGAACAGGGCGAAAGCACCAGTGGAATCGGCGTCGCCCCGCGCATCAACCCGAGCGCCGACGCCCTCCGCTGCGCCTCCCGAGCCAGCTCGTCGCGCGCGGTCGAATCCATCGCGGCGAGCCTGTCGTCCGCGCGCCGGGCGGCGTCGGTCAAATCGAAGAGTTGAACGCGCATCCGCGCGCAGTCTAACTTACGCCGTGGTTTCCGCGGGGATGGCGACGTCTTCGGCCGATGCGTCTTCGAGCGTGAGCTCGGTCACTTCCGGGCGGGCGCCGATGCGGACCATCGGCATCACCGACCCTGCGCCGCGGTTGACGTAGAGGTAGCTCTTCCCGACGCGATACAGGCCCGCCACGAACGGTGTGATGATCCGCGCCAGCGAAAGGCTGCGGTGGAGCCACAGCATCGCCAGTTGCCCGCCGTGCGTGTGGCCGGAGAGCTGAAGCTCGATCCCGAGCTTTTGCGCCCGCCGCCAGGTGTTGGGCTGGTGGGACAACAGCACGGTGGCCGTGCCCTCGGGCCGACCGCGCAGGGCCGCCGGCAGATCGAAACGGCCGTTCCACGGATCGTCCACGCCGCAGAGCCAGAGCCCGTCGCCGGAGCGCTCGAGCAGCACGCCGCGGTTGCGCAGCACGCGGATTCCGGCCCGCTCCAGCTCGCGCTCGACCGCGTCCGGCCCGGCCCAGAAATCGTGGTTGCCGAGGCAGGCGAAGGAGCCGTACCTGGTCGGAATCGAGGCGATGGCTTCCGCCGCCTGCCGCGCGAACGCCGGCGAGTTGTGCACGATGTCACCGGTGATGACGAGCACGTCCGGCTTGAGCCGCGCCGCCCGCCGCGCGATCCGCTGCAGCCACTGGCGCGTGACATGGCGGCCCGAGTGCAGATCGGAAAGCTGCACGATCCGCGCGCCACGCCATCCCGCCGGAAGGCCCGCGACCGGAATCGTCACCCGCTCCCGCCGCAGGACGTGCGCGCCGAAACTGCAGCCGTAGAGCGCGAGCGCGTAGGGAGCGAGCGCCAGCGGTACGGGCATCGGCGCGGGCCCGAGGTGAACAATTGTCCAGACGAGGAGGAGAAGGGCGTAGAAAAGACTACCCAGCCACCAGACCGTCCACGGCGTCTGGAAGGCAGCCGCGAGAAACCGGGGCAGCCGCGCCTTCTGCTTTCGCCGCAGGACCTCGGCGATCATCGGCAGGTTGAGCAGCAGCAACACGCCCGGCACCGACAGACCGAGCACCAGCTGCCCTTCGCGCGCCAGCCAGCGGACGAGGTCGCCCGCCGCCAATACTTGTGGAAGCAGCGTCAGGCCGAGGATCACGATGTAAAAGCGTGCGCGGCGCATCCTTAGAGACGTTAACGCGCCGCGGCCGGCCACGCATTCCGTTCGAGGGGTCCATTCTGGCCCGGTGAGTGGATTTGTTCTAGTCTCAGACTCCTATGGACGAGATCAGCATCGACCTTCCGATGACGCCGGGAGTCGATTTGTTACAGAGAGTGCCGCTCTTCCGCACGCTCGGTTTCAGCGAGACGATGGCGCTGTCGGGCATCTGCCGGATCGAGGCAAAACCGGACGGGGCGATCCTCCTCCACCAGGATTCGCTCGGGCAGGCCCTCTTCATCCTCAAGGAGGGCATGGCGGTCGTGCGCCGGCGCGACCCGATCACCGGGGTCGAAAAGGAGCTGGCCGCGCTCGCGCCCGGAGAGCTGTTCGGCGAGATGAGCCTGATCGACGACCAGCTGGTCTCGGCCGACGTGATCGCGAAAGGACCGGTCGAGCTGCTCGTCATCCCGCGGCGCGAATTCGAAAAGCTGATCGCAGGGAACGACAAGCTCGCGATCAAGGTCTACAAGTGCTTCTGCGCGGCGCTCTCCGACCGCCTGCGCAAGGCGAACGCCAAGCTCGCCGAAGCGCGCGCCAAGGCGGGGGGATAATGGAACAGCGCACTTTCAACCAGCTGCTTGCGGCCGCGGCGAAGAACGGCGCTTCCGATATCCACCTCAAGTCGGGCGGGCCGCCGGCGCTGCGCATCTCGGGATCGCTCCTGCCCGTCAAGGTGCCGGCGTTGATGCCGGAGGACACGCAGGCCATCGCCCAGTTCATCCTCACGGCGGCGCGGTGGAAGGGCGACATCCACGACCTGCGCGACTGGGACACCTCGTACGCGGTGCAGGACGTGGGGCGCTTCCGCGTCAATATCTTCCGGCAGAAGGGCAACGTCGCGATGGTGCTGCGCGCGATCCCGTTCGAGGTGCCGACCGTGGAATCGCTCGGCCTGCCGCCGGTGGTGAAGGGCATGGCCGAGTTCGAGCGCGGGCTGGTGCTGGTCACCGGCGTGACCGGGTCGGGCAAGTCGTCGACGCTGGCCGCGATCGTGCGCCAGATCAACGAGACCACGCGCGCGCACATCCTCACCATCGAGGACCCGATCGAGTTCCTCCACGAGGACAAGCTCTCGCGCATCACGCAGCGGGAGATCGGGCCCGACACCGGGACGTTCGCCCTCGCGTTGCGGGCGGCGCTGCGCCAGGATCCGGACGTGATCCTCGTCGGCGAGATGCGCGACATGGAGACCATCGACATCGCCCTCAAGGCGTCGGAGACCGGCCACCTGGTGCTGTCGACGGTGCACACGACCGATGCGGCGAAGACCATCGGGCGCCTGTGCGATGCGTTCCCCGCCGACGCGCAGGAACCGCTGCGCCACCGTCTCGCGGAGAATCTCAAGGGCACCGTGAGCCAGCGCCTGCTGCCGAAAGCGCAGGGCAGGGGGCGCGTGGTGGCGGCGGAAATTCTCGTCTCGACCGAAGCGATCAAGGAGTACATCACCGACCCCGAGCGGACGCACGAGATCACCGACTACCTGGCGAAGAACCGCGACGTCTACGGGACGCAGAGCTTCGACCAGCACCTGTCCGAGCTGTACAAGGCGGGCGCGGTGACGCTGGACGTCGCCAAGGCGGCGGCGTCGAACCCGAGCGATTTCGAGCGCGCGCTGGCTTTCGAGTAGACGATGCTGCTCCTTCTGTTGCTCGCGCTGGCAGCCGATCCGCCGAAGGGGGCCGCGCCGAAGCCGCAGGGCGCGGGCGGCGACAACGCCAAGGCCAGGACGGCGTCGATGATCATCGAATCCGAGCAGCCGGGCGAGGAGGCGCCGCCGCCGGTGCCGCAGGGCGAGGAGCGCAAGGCGATCGGCGACTACATCCGCGACAACAGTGCGGAGATCCGGGAGTGTTACGCGCGACGCCTTCAAGAAAGGCCGACGCTGATGGGCAAGCTGGTGGCGCGGTTCGACATCGGGCCGAGCGGGAAGGTGATCGGGGCGACGGCCGACGGCATGGCCGATAAGGACCTGGTGCTTTGCGTGGTGACCGCGGTGCGCAAGTGGGAGTTCGAAAAGCCGCAGTCGGGCGGCAAACTGCGCGTGGCCTATCCGTTCAAGTTCGAGCCGCAGCCGGCGCGATAATGCAATTTCGCGTCTGGGCGCCGAAGGCCGAGTCGCTATCCGTACGGGTGATCGGTGGACCGACCGTGCAGATGGAGCGGTCGGACGACGGGTACTTCACGGCGCGCGCCGAGGTCGGGCCGGGGGCCAGATATTTCTTCCGCTTTCCCGACGGCCGGGAGCGGCCGGATCCGCGGTCGCTCTTTCAGCCGGAAGGCGTGCACGGGCCGAGCGAGATCGTGGATCTCGCCGCGATCGCGCCGCGGACGCAGCCGGCCCGGGCCCCGTTGGAGAAACTGGTTTTCTGCGAGATCCATCTCGGGACGTACACGGCGGAAGGGACGGCGGACGCGGCGGCGCGGTTCATGCCCGAGCTTGCGCAGGCCTCATATACCGCGGTCGAAGTC
>VBLM01000658.1 GCA_005879095.1 Deltaproteobacteria bacterium | reverse complement strand
GAGCACCGCCGCGGCGAGCGAACCGGCGCGCGACCCCAGCCGCTCGACGAGAAACCTCCGCAGCGGCATGTCTTCACCGAGCGGCTTCGCGATCAGCGGCTCGAGGAGCGCGCGCGGCACGCCCGCCCGCGCCAGCAGCCCGAGGCTCGGCGCCTTGAATACTCGTCCGCCGAGATGGACCCACCGCGTCGCCGGCTGCTGCGGCTCGACGACTTCGTCCGGCAGCCCCGGCAGCGAATCGACCGGCCGCGAAACGAAATGCGGCCCGTCCTCGGTCAGCCAGCCGCGCTCGCTCACGCTGCCCACTTGTCCGCCGGCCCGGTCCGCCGCTTCGAAGACGACCGGATCCGCCCCGCCCGCGAGCAGCGCGTGCGCCGCCGACAGTCCGGCCACGCCGCCGCCGATCACGGCCACCCGCATCAGGGCGGTGTGCAGCGAAAAACGTGGTGGTTCTGCACGATCAGGTAGCTCTCGCTCCGGTGCACCCCGAGCACCGACGACGGTCCGAACGTATCCGTCTCCGACAGCGGCGAGCGGGGGTTGTGCTGCGCCTCACCGACGTACTTGCACTCGGGTTCCGGCATCGGCTGCGACCGCAGCGCGGCGCACGAACAGCAGAGCGCGATGAGCAGCGCGCACCTCATGGGCCTCAGTATACCGTCAGCGGCCGCGCTTGCCGGCCCGCCGGGTCTTCCGCCGCGCGGTCTGCCGCCGGGACGTCTTGCCGCTCGCCTTGCGGGCGGCCTTCAACTTGCGCTGGCCCGCCTCCGGACGCGCCTTCTTCGCCGCCTTCTCGGCCACCTCGAAGATGGTGAGGGTCCTGTGATCCATCGCCCTTGAAGCATGCACACCGGCGGGCGGCGCCGCTACGCCATCAGATGGCCCGGCGCGGCGATGTTGTCGCCCCCGACCACCGGCCCCACCGGCACGAACGGCGGCGCGAAGGTCGGGATCGGCCCCTTGCCCATGACCAGCATCACCTGTTGCATCGGCAGCCACATCAGGAACGCCAGTGAGAGCACGGTGGCGATGGCGTCATGCAGCGCGTGGTACTGCTTGTCGGGATCCTTGTCCTTCATGCTCGAGTCGAGCGCGTCGTCCATCGCGCTGGTCATGTCGTCGGGCATGATGATGCTGGTCATCTTCGACGAGACGCAGGTGATGAGCGGCATCGGGACGTTCGGCATCGGCGGCGCCATCGGGCCGGGGAACGCCGCGAACGCCGGATACCAGGGCAGCCCCGGCACCATCACCTGGCCCTGCCAGTCCTTGAAGCACTTGGAGACGCCTTTGGCGACCGCGTCCCGGTGCTTCTTCATGTTGCCGGAGAACGACGCCACCATCGGCGCGTTCTTGATGTTGCTTTCCAGCTCCGGCCCGTCGAGGCACCCCGGGGAGCCGATGGCGCAGACCGCCATCACCTGCAAGTCCTTGAATTTCGCCTGCAGTTTCCACATGTTGTGGCTGTACTGGACGGCGTCGATCATCGCGTCGTGGAAGTCCTTGAAGTTCTGGCCGATCTTGTCGCAGCTCTTCTGATGCGGCTTGAAGCCCGCCTCGCGCGGCATGAACCAGGGCGGGATCACTTCCGGCGCCCCGCCCATGTCCGCCTTGTCGCGATCCTTGTGGTACTTCGACGCCCAGGCCTCCTTGGCCGGGTCGGCTTTTCCCTGCGTCGGCAGCTTCAGGCTGGCGCTGAAAAACTTGAGGTTTCCCAGGATCTTGATGGGGCTGAGGCCGGGCATTCGACTCCCTCGCAGATACGCAATCGCGGATAGTTTACCATTTTTCGGGAGTCGCGCGCTACTTGCCCTTCTTGGCGAGGCCCAGCGTGGGGTCGCGCTCCAGCTCGGCGATGTTCTCGGCGATCTCCGGCACGTTCAGCGCCTTGAGCTGCTTGATGATCTTCTCCACCTGCGTCCGCGTCTCGCTCACCAGCTTCGACTGCGCCGCCTGCTGCGCCGCCATCTTCTCGATCTCGCGCGGCTCGATCTTCCCCAGCGGCAGGTCGCGCGACCACATCTTCTTCTTCGTGTCGTAGAGCGTGACCACCTCGACGCCGACGCCGGTCTGCTCGGTGATGCGCGCCTTCTGGTCGGGCGTCAGCGTCACCTTCACCTCCTGGCCGGTGGCCTCCTGCGGCTGGAGCCGGGCTTCCATCCCGCGCGCCATCTTTTCCAGCTCCTTGCAGCGCGCCTGCAGCTGCTCGGCCATCTCCTTGAGGCGCTCGGGGTCCTTCTCGTCCACCATCTTCATCGCGAACTTCGCGGCGTCGGCTTGCTTGCGCTGCAGATCGTCGAGGTCGGCCATGGGTGCAATGGGACGACGGCGGAGCAAGCCCTGTCAAGTTGCGCGTGATATTCCTCGGAGATGGACAGCCGCGGCCACAAGGACAGCGGCACGGAGCTACTCAAGAAGGGCAAGCTGCCGGCCGCGCTCGAGGCGTTCAAGAAGGCCGTCGCCGCCGATCCACAGGATTTGACCGCGCGGCGAAAAGTAGCCGAGGTTTTCGCGAAGATGGGCCGCATCGAGGACGCCATCGCCGCTTACCAGGGGCTGGCCGGGCGGTACGCGGTGAGCAATCAGATCCTCGAGGCCATCGCGGTCGGCAAGGTGATCCTGCAGCTCGATCCGCACCATCAGCAGACGCAGCGGGCGCTGGCGCAGTTCGCGGCCCGGCGCAAGCAGGCCGAGCAGTGGAACGCGCGGCTGCCGACGACGATGACCGCGCTGATCGAGCAGGAGCGGCTGCGCGAGATTCCGCCGCCCAGGCCCGAAGAGCCGAGCGTCGACGTCCAGGTGCGCGGCGCGGCCGAGCCGTTCTTTCCCGAGCTGCCGCGCGAGGTGATGGTCGAGCTCCTCCAGCGCCTCGAGCTGCGCACGGTGGAGCAGGGCAGGGCCATCGTCAAGGAGGGCGAGCGGGGCGAGGCGATGTTCGTCCTCGTCCACGGCGCGGTGAAGGTGGTGCGGCAGTTTCCCGGGCGCGAGCCACGGGTGGTGGACGAGATCGGCGAGGGCGGCGTCTTCGGCGAGATCGCGCTTCTGGCCGAGGTGCCGCGGGTAGCGAGCGTAATCGCTTCCGAAGAGTGCCTGCTGCTCGAAGTGTCGCGCTCGCTGCTCGAGGAACTGTCGGCGCGGCACAAGTCCCTGCCGGCCGTGGTGAACCGGTTCTACAAGGAGCGGGTGCTGGCGAATCTGTTGCGCTCGAGCGATCTCTTCCGGGCCTTCAGCGATCCGGCGCTCTCGCATCTGGCCGATCGGTTCGAGCTGCGCACCGCCGAGCGCGGCGAAACGCTGGTCAAGCAGGGCGACATGGGCCGCGGCCTGTTCGTGCTGCTGCGCGGAAAGTGCGTCGCCTACGACTCACCGACCGGCGAGGAGTACCCGGAGCTGACCGAGGGCGCCGTCTTCGGCGAGATCGCGCTGCTCGAGCTGTGCCCGTCGACGGCGACCGTGCGCGCCGAATCGCGCTGCGTGCTGCTGTTCCTGCCCCGCCAGGCGTTCGCGGAAGAAGTGCTGACGAATCCCGAGGCCTCGAAGAAGCTGGAATCGATCGCCCGCGATCGCCTGCAGCGCAGCGCGCGCGTGCTCGACGATTTCGGCCCGATGACGCCTTCGCTCGTCTAGCGCTCGAACTGCCAGACGCCGATGACGTTGCCGGCGGGATCGCGCAGCCGCGCCACCAGCACGTCCCCTTCGCGCCGGGGCGCCGCGACGACCTCCCCGCCATTTGCTCCGGCAAGCGCGACGGCGTCGGCGACGCGCTCGACGGAGAAGTACGGCACCATGCCGGGCTCACTCGCGCGCCCGCCGATCCAGCGGCCGATGAGGTTGGCCGCCT
>VBLM01000659.1 GCA_005879095.1 Deltaproteobacteria bacterium | reverse complement strand
CAGACCGCCAGCCTGACCGTCGCGCTCGAAGGTCCGCCCGGTCCCCCGCCTCCTCCGCCGAATCCGCCGCCGCCCCCGCCACAGCCGCTCCAGCCGGCGACGGTGAGCGGCCACGTCTACGGCTTCAAGCTCGCCCCGGGCACGGTGCTCTCGCCGACGCAGAAAGCGGTGGCGCGCGTCTCCATTGCCCGCAACGGAATCTACGCGCTGCCGCCCTTTGCCGGCGCCGTGACGTTCTTCACCGTCAACGACGAGGGCGGTCCGTACACGTTCGGGAACCTCTTCTCGCTCAACCAGACCACGTTCTACGCGGTCTTCGGCATCGAGGACAGCGCGTCGAACCCGGCGACCTTCACGCCGCTTCTGCTCGGCGTCCTGCGCGGCGTCCGGCCCGATCCGGCCAAGGCGATCAGCAACGCCGACATCATCCTCGACACGCACCTCGACCAGTCGGTGGACGTGACCGTGCTCGATCCGCCCAGCGTCAGCGGCGGCCACGACGCATTCATCGACCTCGACCTGGGGCAGGCGGGCGCGATCCCGCTCGGCCGCATGACGCAGAACAGCGACCCGTTCCATCTCCGTTTTGATCACATCCCCCTGGCGGCAGGGCAAGGGTTCGTCTTCGTCGATCAGTACGGCCGCTGGACCGGCAACGGCATCACCACGCCGGTCAGCACCTACCTGCGCCGCGTCTTCGGCGACCTCGGAGGCGGCGTGACCCTCGGTCCGCTCCTGCCGTTCCCGGTCATGCAGCAGACCGGCCCCGACACCTTCTCGTGGACGACCGCGCCGAGCCCGCTGCAGCCGAATCTGCAGCAACTGCGCGTGCAGGACGGAACGTCCCAGGGCGACACCAGCTGGAGCGTGCTCCTGCCGGGCGATGCGCAGCGAATCACCACGCCGGCCCCGATCCGCGCCCGTCTCCAGCCCGGCCGGCACGGCTTCTCGATTGTGACTTCGGTCGCCCCGAGCTTCGACTTCGCCCACTGGACGTACAGCGATCTCTTCTCCGGCAACTGGACGGCGTACGCCTTCGCCGATGGGAGCTTCACCGTCCCATGATCGCGCGCGCGCTCCTGATCGCTCTGGCGCTGACCGCCGCGTGCAAGCAGGGCGCGTCTCTGTGCTCGACCGATACGCAGTGCAAGAGCGGGTTCTTCTGCGATCCCGCGACCGGCGCCTGCAGCTGCGCAGCGGATTCGAGCTGCGGCGCCGCCGAGATGTGCAACTTGGCCGGCTTCTGCCAGCCGCGGCTGCGCTGCGATTCGACCGCCGACTGCGCCGATGGCAGCCTCTGCGACACCGTCAGCGGCGTCTGCATTCCCTCGGGCAGCTGCTCGAGCCTCGACGTGCAGTGCAAGGCCGGAGAAGTGTGCAAGGACTTCGCCTGCGTTCCCGGCTGCCGGCACAACGGCGACTGCGCCGCGCCCGCCGACGTCTGCCGGCCGTGCCCCGCCGGCACACCGGCTTCCGCCTGTCCCACCGGGTCATCGTGCGTTCGCGGCAAGTGCGACAGCGAGCTCACCTGCCACTACGGGGACGTCTGCTCGCCCGATGGCGCCGGCGACAACGTCTGCACTCCCGACACGCGCGGGCCGTACTGCCCGTCGTGCGTGCGCAGCGGAGGCACCGTCTCCTACTGTCCGGACGCGACCGGCCATGGCAACGGCAACTACTGCCTGATCGACACCAGCCGGCCGCTCGGCCAGGCGTTCTACTGCGGCGTCAACTGCCTGCCGGCGACACCCGGCGGACCCGACCAGGATTGTCCCTTCGGCTACACCTGCAGGGACGTGCGCATCGTCCGCGCGCAGAACTGCGATCCCAACGCGGGGCTCGCGGCGTGCGCGAACGTGCCGTCGCAGGTCTCGTGCGATCCGTCCAGGAACCATCCCGGCGAGGTGGGCGGCATCGTCAACGACGACTGCGACAACGCGCTGCTCATCGGCGCGGTGTGCGATCCGGCCTCGAAGAAGTGCGTGCCGCAATGCCTCGGCACCGGCGAGACCGGCATCCAGGCGTTCTGCTCGTGCCTGCAGAATTCCGAGTGCCCGCAGGATGCGTGCGACTCGGCGACCCGCGCCTGCGTCATCTCGGGAAAACCCTGCATCGTCGGCAGCACGGACTGCGACAACGCGGTGATGTGCATCAAGTCCACCGACCCGCGCCTGGGCGCAATCGGCTACTGCCGCATCGGCCGCAACTGCGCGCC
>VBLM01000657.1 GCA_005879095.1 Deltaproteobacteria bacterium | reverse complement strand
GTCGTACCACACGCTCGCCGATTCCATTGACCAGGAGGCCCATCTCCCGAGCCCGGGCGACGACCTTGGAGGCCAGATCTTCCGACAGGAGCAGCGCGCGCAGCAGGCCCAGACCGCGTTCGCCGGCCACCCGCGGCGTCTTCCGGGTCAGGCCGGCGAGCTTCTGCGAGAGCCGGTCACCCGCCCCCTGGACCCGCTCGAGCAGGCCGTTCTGCAGCAGGTCCATCACCGCCGAGGCGGCCGCCGTCGCCAGCGGGTTGCCGCCGAATGTGCTCGCATGTGTGCCGGGCGTGAAGACCTTCGCCAGCTCTTCACGAGCGAGCAGCGCCCCGAGCGGCACACCTCCGGCGATCCCTTTGGCGAGGCTGATCGCGTCCGGCTCGACGGCGTCGTGCTGGTGGGCGAAGAGCCGCCCGGTGCGGCCCATGCCGGTCTGGACTTCGTCGAGCAGCATCAGCGCGCCGGTCTTCGTGCACAGCTCGCGCACTTTCGCCAGATAACCGCGCGGCGGCGGCAGCACGCCGGCCTCGCCCTGGAGCGGCTCGAGCAGGACCGCGCACGTCTGCGGGTTGACCGCCTTTTCAAGTTGATCGACGTCGCCGTAGTCGAGGAAGCGGAAGCCGGCCGGCAGAGGGCCGAATCCCTGCTGGTACTTGGGCTGTCCGGTGGCAGCCAGCGAGCCCATCGTGCGGCCGTGGAAGGAGTTGTGGAAACAGAGGATCTCGATCCGCTCCGGCTTGCCGTTGACCACGTGCCAGTGACGGGCGAGCTTGATCATCGCTTCGTTGGCTTCGGTGCCGCTGTTGCAGAAGAAGGCGCGCTTCAGAGACGCGCTGGCCCTGGTCAGCTTCTCGGCGAGGCGGACCTGCGGCTCGGTCACGTAGAGGTTCGACGCGTGCCAGAGGAGCCGGGCCTGCTCGAAGAGCGCCTCGCGAACTTTCGCATTGGCGTGTCCCACGCTCACCGTCGCGATGCCGCCGATGAAGTCGAGATACCGCTTGCCGTCCGCATCCCACACGTACGTACCCTCGCCGCGCACCAGCGCGACCGGCTGCGTCCGGTAATTCTGGAAGAGGACCGCCTGCGCGCGCTGGACGAGCTCCTGGTTCGTCATGGCGGCGCAGTGTAATGCATGCTCACTTTTCGAGCAGGCAGGAATCGCCCATCCCTACCCCCGCCTGGTCAGGGAATCTCGCGCGTAGTCGATGAGCTTGTCGAGGTACCCCTCGATCGGCGGGCAGCGGAGGCCCTTGCCGTCGAGGAGCTCGAGCGTGTTGCGGCTGCCGTAGAAGCTCAAGTGGTTGACGTAGGCGATGGCCATGCGCTGTTCGCGCGTGAGCCGCTCGAGGCCCGGCAATTTCAGGAGCGCGTCGGTCAGCTTGTAGCCGAGCGAGAGGCGCGGCAGCTTCTTTCCCTCGCGCTGCGCGACCAGCTCGTAGACGCGGCGCGAGCTCGACGGCGTCGGGTCGACGATGTGAAACGTCCGCCCGACGGCGCGCGGGTCGTGGTGGATGGCGGTCGCGGCGGCGACGACGAAGTCGATCGGCACCACGTTGAGCGCGGCCACGCCGTCGCCCGGCAGCGGCAGCGGCACGGTCAGCGGGCTGGTCACGAGGAGGATCGCGATCGTGTACGGGCCTTCGAAGCGGTCGATCTCGCCGGTCTTGCTGTCGCCGACCACGATGCTCGGCCGCAGCACCGTGCAGGGCAGTTGACCCATCGCGCGGCGGACGACGATCTCGGCCTCGAATTTCGTCTGCTCGTAGGCATTGCGGAACGACTGGCCCGCGGAGAGCTCGTCCTCGGCGATGACGCCGACGCGGTCGCCGCTGACGAAGACGGTGGAGAAGTGGGTCAGCCGGCGCAGCTTGCGGCAGTCCTGCGCCAGCTCGACCACGGCGCGCGTTCCCTCGATGTTGACGCGCTCCATGTAGCTGCGCTCGGCGGTCAGGCGGCTCGCTTCCGCGGCGTGGACGATGTCGGTGCAGCCCTGCGCGAGCTCGCGGTACTCGTCGGTCGAGAGGCCGAGGTGCATCGAGGCCACGTCGCCCACCAGCATCCGGGCGCGGCCGGCGGCGAGGCCTCCGACGAACACCCTCGCCTCGTCGGCGCGCTTCTCCTGCACCAGCAGCGCGACCTGATTGTCAGGGGTCCCTGCCAGGATGGATTGCGCCATCCGTTTGGCAAGGAGCTTGGGGAATCCAGTGACCAGGTACATCAGTTTGGCGCTCGATCCGGCGCCTGCGGCGCCTCCACCAGGGTGGAGCTCGCTCCCCCCTGGACCCCCCAACTGCGATGGTCAGCACAAATGAACACCGCGCCTAACTCCGCATCTTTTTCAGCAGCTCGTCGACCTGCGCGGCGAGGTCCGCTTCCGAGCCGGCGTTCTCGATCACGAACGTCGCATGCCGGACCTTCTCCGCCGCCGGCAGCTGTGCCGCGATGCGCGCGCGGGCCTCCGCTTCCGTCATGCCGTCGCGCAGGCGGAGACGGGCGAGCTGCGCGCTTTCGGGCGCGGTGACGACGATCAGGCCGTCGAGGCCGCCGTG
>VBLM01000656.1 GCA_005879095.1 Deltaproteobacteria bacterium | reverse complement strand
GACGGTGCGGTATTACACGACGCTCGGCCTGCTCGACCGGCCGAAGATCGAAAACCGCCAGGCGCGTTACGGCGAGCGCCACGTGCTGCAGCTCCTCGCCATCAAGGCGCTGCAGTCGCGCGACCTGCCGCTGGCGGAGATCCAGCAGACTCTCTACGGCCGCAGCGACGCCGAGCTTCAGCAGCTGATCGACTCGCTTCCGCGGCCACAGACCATCCACGACGTTCCCGCGTTGGTCTGGCGCGAAGTGATCGTCGAGCCGGGCCTCAAGCTGATGGTGGAAGAAGGATGGGTACCGCGCACCGAGGGCATTCAGCTCGAGCAGCGAATTCAAGCCGCGATCGCGGCGCTCAAAGGAGGAAGACGATGACGCTCGCGATTCCGATGGTCGACATTCCGGTAAGTCAGCGGCGGCTGGGTTCGCTCTCGACGACGGGCAAGGCGCCGCTGCCGCTGGAGGGCGTTTCGTTGAAAGCGCGCGTGATCGATCGCGTCGCGGAAGTGGTCGTCGAGCAGAAATTTCAGAATCCGTTTACCGAGGCGATCGAAGCCGTCTACGTCTTCCCGCTCGCCGGCGGGTGCGCCGTCAGCCGGTTCGAGATGCAGATCGGCGCGCGTATCCTGCAGGCGAAGATCGAAGAGCGCGGCGAGGCGCGGCGGCAGTACGCGGAGGCCCTCGATCAAGGCAAGCGCGCGGCGCTGCTCGAACAGGAACGCGACGACGTCTTCACCATCCAGGTCGGCAACGTCACGCCTGGCGATGCTGTCACGGTGCGCCTGACGTATTCGGAGAGGCTGCCCTTCTTCGAGGACGGCCGCACCGAGCTGCGGCTGCCGCTGGTGGTCGCGCCCCGCTACGTCGGCGGCGAGGAGTTGCCGCGCGAGCAGGCCGGACACGGCGTCGTTCCCGACAGCACGACCGTGCCGGACGCGTCGCGGATCACGCCGCCGCGGCTCGTCCCTGGATTCGATCCTCGCGTGGCGCTGAATATCGAAGCCGAGTTGTTCGGCGCTCTGAAAGATCTCGAGTGCTCGCAGCACGCGGTGCGCTCGTCTTCCGGTCCCGAGAGCGCACGGGTCCAGCTCTAGCGCGAGCGCGAGCCGCTCGATCGCGATTTCGTCCTGCGCTGGAGCCTCGCCGCCGAGAAGGTGCAATCGCAGCTGCTGGTGCACGGCGGGTTCGGAATGCTCTCCTTGATCCCGCCCGCGCGCGAAGGCTTTCTCGGAACGCCGCGCGACGTGGTCTTCGTCGTCGATCGCTCCGGCTCGATGCAGGGGCCGAAGATGGCCTCCGCCGCGCGCGCCTGCGCGCTGCTCCTGCGCACGCTCGGGCCGCGCGACCGGTTCGCGGCGCTGGCGTTCGACGACATCGTCGAGTGGATGCCGGGCGGTTTCGCGCAGGCCGACGAGGGCGGCCTCGAGAGGGGCGAGAAGTGGCTGCGCTCGGTGTTCGCGCGCGGCGGGACCGAGCTGGACGGCGCGATGCGTGAAGCGTTCACCCGGATCCGGGCGCAATCCGGCAGCGAAGGCCGCGTCCCGGTCGTGGTGCTGCTCACCGACGGGCAGGTGGGCGACGAGTCGAGCGTGCTCAAGCGGCTGCAGTCGGAGCTGGGCGAGGCGCGCGTCTTCACCGTCGGGATCGACACCGCGGTGAACGACGGGTTCCTCAGGCGCCTCGCCGCGCTGGGCGGCGGCACCAGCACGTTCGTCGAGCCGGGCGCGCGGCTGGAGGAAGCGCTGCAGGCAGTCGGACGCGAGATCGGCACGCCGTTGATCACGGACGTGGAGATCAAGGGCGAGCTGTCGGACGCCGCGCCCGCCCGGGTGCCCGATCTCTTCGCCGGCCGCGCCTCGGCCGCGTTCTTCCGCTTCGGCGGCGGGCGCGTGACGGTGACCGGCCGCTTCGCCGACGGCGGCAAGTACAGCGAGGCCATCGAGCCGCGCGAGGCGCCCCTGGCGGCCATCGACCACCTCTGGGCGCGGGCGCGGATCGTCGATCTCGAGGACGAGTTCCGCGCTGCCCACTCGGAGAAGATCAAGAAGGAGATCATCGCGCTCTCGATCAAGCACACCGTGCTCACGCGGTTCACCGCGTTCGTGGTGATCGATCCGGAAGTGGTGAACAAGGGATCGCGCCGCACCGTGGTGCAGCCGGTCGAGATGCCGGCCGAGTGGGCGCCGCAGAACCTGGTGATGGCGACGGGCCGGATGATCCCGAGGGGCGCGACAATGATGGGCGCGCCCGCAGCGCCGCCGCCGCCGCGCGCGATGGCCATGGCGCCCGCGGGCGTGAAGAAGATGCGCTTCCTCGGCGGCCCCAGCCGGCCGCCGCCGGTCGAGACGGCCACGCCGGCGCAGATCGAGAGCGTGCGCGAGAAGCTGGAAGCGTTCGTGGAAGCGTTCAAGTCCCGCAAGCTCGAAATTCTGGAGAAAGCGCGCATGGAACTGATGAAAGCGCTGGCGGATGCGCTGGTGATCGCGACGACGGTTCCTTTGTTGCAAGCGTTCCTGCGTTCGGCGGCGGTGGAGATCATCGCGGCGCTGAAGGCCGGCGCTGCACCGCCGTTCGACAAGCACGCCGCGACGTTGCAGGCTGCGCTCGACGAAGCCCGCGCACCGCTCGGTGCGAGCATGGTCAAGGCGGGCTCGTTCTGGGAGGCGTCGATCTGAAGCTTGGAACGTTCGCCGACGAGACCATCGAGTTGTTCGAGGCGATCTCGATCAGCGCCGGCGCTCGCGGCACGCAGATTCTCTTGCCGCCCGCCGATTACTTGCGCGCCACAAAAGCGAAAGTGGGCCCGATTGCGCGTTGAGCAGTTGCTCTGGGACGAGAGCGGGAATCGCCGCGTGCCCTCGGCGGAGGCCTTCGACCGCGCGGTATCGAGGTTGCGGCGCGGCGAGTTGGAGCGAGTCTGCGAGTTCAATCCGCACGGGCCGATCTATTTCATTCCCACGCAGCCGTTCCTGCGCGCCCTCGCCCGGCAAATCGGGAGGCGCCGGGTGCTCGAGGTCGCTGCCGGCGACGGGCTTCTTGCGCGCGAGTTGGCTCG
>VBLM01000655.1 GCA_005879095.1 Deltaproteobacteria bacterium | reverse complement strand
AGTGCTTCCTGATCGGTTCTTCGGGCCCGGTTCCCCGCAGGCTGGTCGATGGATGCGTGCGCCGGAGCCCTGGGGCGACGATCTCCTCGAACAGGCGGAGACGCTCGCCGTCGTTCGGGAATCAATCGAGCGGCTTTCTGGACTGCGACGCCAGGTGATCGCGCTGCGAGACGTGGAGGGTTGGGGCGCGAAGGAAACCTGCTCGCTGCTCGGCATCACCGAGGGTAACCAGCGCATCCTCCTGCACCGGGCTCGATCGCGCGTCCGGGCCGACCTGGAACGCCAATTTGCCGGCCGGTCGAGGAGCGTGTTGGCGCATTCACGCCAACACGCAGCAAAAGCGTAGCCTCTATCCGCCTTCGGCGGCGGGGCTAGCGCGAGATCCCGAGCTTCTGCATCCGGCTGCGCAACGTACTCGGATGCAGGTCCAGCAAACGCGCCGCGCCATTCGATCCCTCGATGACCCAAGAGGCCCGCTTCAGCACGGAGAGGATGTGGCGGCGTTCCATTTCTTCGAGTGCGGTTGCGTCATCGAGTATTGCGCTCTCCGGCGGCGGCTTGGTCGGCGCAGCGACAGCCGGCGCCGGCTTCAGCAGCAGCGGATCGATCTCCAGTACGGGGCCCGGCGATAGAACCACGGCGCGTTCGATGACATTCTGCAACTCGCGCACGTTGCCGGGCCAGTCATAGTCGGCGAGGCGGCACAACGTCTCGGAAGCGATGGCCTGCATCGGCCGGCCGGACTTGCGGGCGCTGCGCTCCGCGAAATACATCGCCAGCTGGGCGATGTCGCTGCGCCGCTCCCGCAGCGGCGGTACGCGGAGCGGGATCACGTTGAGGCGGTAGAAGAGATCGGCGCGGAAGCGGCCTTCGCGCACGGCTCCTTCGAGATCGCGGTTCGAGGCGGCGAGCACGCGCACGTCGGCGCGCACGGTCTGGTTGCTGCCGACGGGCTCGAACTCGCGCTCCTGCAACACGCGCAGCAGCTTCACCTGCGTGTCGGCAGGCAGCTCTCCGACTTCGTCGAGGAAGATGGTGCCGCGGTCGGCGAGCTCGAAGCGGCCGACGCGACGCGCCAGCGCACCGGTGAACGCGCCTTTGACGTGCCCGAACAGCTCGCTCTCGACCAGGCCGGCGGAGATGGCGCCGCAGTTCACCTTCACCAGCGGCCGGTCGCGGCGCGGACTGCGGTTGTGCAGGGCGCGCGCGATCAGCTCCTTGCCGGTGCCCGTCTCGCCGTGGATCAGGACCGCAGCGTCGCTCGCCGCCACGCGCGTCACCTTGTCGAGCAGCTCACTCAACCCTGGATCGCTGCCGACGATCTGGTCGACGTTGTGCTCGCCGCGGATTTCTTCCTGCAGATAGACGTTCTCCGCTTGAAGCCGGTCGCGCAGGCGCTGCAGTTCCTGCATCGCCGTGTGCAACGCGCGCTCAGCCTGCACGCGCTCCAGCTCGGCGCAGGCGCGCGCGGCGAAGACCTGGAGTACGTTGATATCGTCCGGCGAAGGCTCCATCGGCGCGGTATGCAGCACCGCGACGTGGCCGAGCACCTTGCCGGCGGCATTGCGCATCGGCACACCTACGTAGCTGTCGGCGCCGATCTGCTGCAGCCACAGGTCTTCGGGGAAGGCCGTCCGCAGGCCGCTCTTGGTGTAGCAGACGTGGCCCTGCGAGACGCGCAGGCAGGGCGTGCCGAGAAAGCGGTAGCTGAAACCGTCGCCGAAGCTGGTGCCTTCCCAGTATGCAAGAGAGCGCGACTCCAACTCGCTGAGCGTCTCCGCCGCGAAGGCGTAGCGGGCGCCGAGCGCCTGCGCGGCGTGCCGCGCGAGAGAACGGAAGAAATCGTCGCCGGTCGCCGCAGCCGTCCCCTCGACGAGAACGCGAAGAATGTCGGTGGAAGAAACGTTGCTGCCCTGCTCTTGCATGGCGCACCCCGAGATCGTCCGGAGCCCCGTTTTCTCGCAGTGTAGTGGCAAACCACCGTCGAGCAAACCCCCCGCCGAAAATGCCGGCAGCGTGTAATGCGGCGGCATCTCGAAGCACTCCTTGGCATCGGACGAAATGACCTGGAGTGTCGCAAATGAAGAAGAGGCTTGGCTTTTGGGTGGGCATCGTCGCAGTGGCGCTGGGCTGGCTCGCGCTCAGATCGGAGCGCGTGGTCGTCGGCATCGCCGTGTCGAACGAGCGACATTCCAACTTCCTGCGACTGAGCGCAGGCTCGTTTTCGCTCAATCTCGCTTCTGGCGGAGCAACGACCGCCGACCCGGTTTCGAAAGACCAGGCGGTGACCTGTTGGAGCGCTGGGTTGGACGTCAGCGTCGCTAAAGTCCGGCACGCGGGTGCAAAGACATGACGAAGGCTTTCGATCTTCGAATCGCGGTTCCTGAGGTTCGCCGGTACATCAGAGTCCTCGCCATTTCCGGCAGCCTCAGGGCCCGCTCGTCGAATACGGCATTGCTCGAGTCGGCAGCCAGGCTCGCCCACGCCGGGATGGAAATCGCCGTCTTCACGGGGCTGGGTGACCTGCCGCATTTCAACCCCGACCTGGATGGCGAGGGACACGAGGCGCCGCTGGCGGTCGCGTCGCTGCGTGAGCTCGTTTCGGCGGCCGACGGCCTGATCATCTCCAGCCCCGAGTACGCGCACGGCATCCCGGGATCGATGAAGAACGCCCTCGACTGGCTGGTCTCGTATCCGGACTTTGCCGGCAAGCCGGTGGTCGTTTGGAACGCTTCCGCCGCAGGCGGCCAGCGGGCGCAGGCATCGCTGGTCGAAATCCTCACGACGATGTCGGCGCGGCTGTTGGTGGAGGCATCCCTGGTCGAGCCGTTCCTGCGCAAGCGGCTCTCGCCGGGCGCCGAATTGACCGATGACGACGCATTGCTCGCCGTGCGGTCGAGTCTCGCCGCGCTCTCAGCATCTTGCGCCTGAAGCGAAGTAGTGCCGTCCATCTCCGAGCCGCCCTTCGACGGTGTCGCAGGCACCCTGTAACCTCTGCCAGGCTCGGCACCCCGGAGGAAACCATGAAGATGCCGGCGTCCTTCATCGCGGGTGACCGCGGACCGTGGCGCATCGCGCGCGTCGTGGCGGTGCGCGGTGAGCCGCTCGATCCGGCGCGCGCCCTTACGGTCGTCGAGGACGGAGCGGCGGCGGCCGGCGGAGCAGCCTGGGTGCTTCGCGGCGTGCGCAGCCACGACCGCTACACGACGCGCGCCGAGAAGGACCAGCTCACCATGTCCAGTCCGCCGCTCGGACGGCCGGGGATGCACGCGGCCCTGATCCCCATCCGCAAGTCGGCTGCGTGGTGGCAGCTGGCGCAGGACGAGCGGCGCGCGGTGATCGAGAGATCACGACACTTCCCCATCGGGCTCGAGGCTCTGCCCGCGGTGGCGCGAAGGCTCTACCACTCGCGCGATCTGGGCGAGGACTTCGACTTCCTCACCTGGTTCGAGTTTGCTCCGGACGACGCGCCGGTCTTCGATAGGCTTCTCCTGGCGCTGCGCGCGACCGAGGAATGGCGCTACGTAGACCGCGAGGTCGAGCTGCGTCTCGTACCTGCGTCCGACGGCGCGTGATCAGCCTTGCAGCGCCAACAGAGCGAGAGCGCGGTTCAGCGCATTGAGCCGCGCCTGGGCCCGCGCGGTGGAGCGAGCGTTGCCGCGACTCCGCGCATCGCGCGCCTGTTCCCACGCCATGCGGGTCCGGGCGACGAGACGGATGCGAGCCAGTTTCTGCATCGAACCGCTGTGACGCGTCTTCATGGGATCCTCCGAGCCGGCCGGCGCCTCGCAGGCGCCACGTAGGATCCGTCTCCTCGCATCGCCGATCGTTACGCGCGCGGAAGTTGCGCGGCAGTCCTGTACCTGTCCAACCGGACCGCGCCTCGCCCGAGCAGCGCGAGGCGCTGGCGGCCGTCAAGAAGGCCTGCTCGCGCTGCGTTACCTAAGAAAACCGCTCGCGGAGGTGATCGCCGACGCGCAGCGCGTTGGCCATGATGGTCAGTGCCGGGTTCACCGCTCCCGACGAAGGGAAGAAGCTGGCGTCCACCACGTACAGGTTGTCCACCTCGTGCGCCTTGCAGTTTCGGTCCAGGGCGGAAGTCTCCGGATCGTTGCCGAAGCGGACGGTCCCGTTCTGGTGGGCGACACCCGCGCGCGGAATGCGCTCCTTGAGGTAGAGGTTGCGCGAGAACAAACCTTGATGGCACTCGTGGCCGTGCACCGAGCAGGCGCGCTGCTCGCCGAGCAAGGACTTCAGCTTCGCGATCAGGCGCGTGTGCCCTTCCTCGTTGTTGGGACGGTAGGAGAGGACGATGTTGCCCTGGCCGTCGAGCGTGACGCGGTTCTCGGGATCGGGCAGGTCCTCGGAGGTGAGCCAGAAGTCGAGCGAGTGCCGTGCCATATAGTCGAGAGTGAATCCGGGCGCGATGGCCGGCGCGCCGGCGCTCAAGCTCACGCCGTCCAGCTTGCCGACGAAGGAGATGTGGCCCATCGGGAAGGGGAACTCGTCGCTTCCGAAGTAGAAGTCATTCAGCGAGAGGGTCTTCTGGAAGATGGTCGGATTCGGGCATTTCGAGACCGCCATCAAGACCGAGTTGACGTGGCCCATGTAGTGCCGGCCCACCGTGCCGGAGCGGTTGGCGAGCCCTTCGGGGTGCTTTTCGTTGGCGGAGCGCAGGAGCAGCGCGGCGGAGTTGATCGCGCCAGCGGAAACCACGACCACGGCTGCGGAATACTCCTCGCGCTGGCCGTTGCGCCGCACGATCACCTTGCTCACGGCGCGGCCTGAGGGAATCGTCTCCAGCCGCTCCACGAACGCGTTTGTGACCAGCGTCACGTTGGGGAACTCGAGCGCCGGATCGACGGCAAGCACCTGCGCGTCC
>VBLM01000117.1:12574-13883 GCA_005879095.1 Deltaproteobacteria bacterium | reverse complement strand
GGCCAACGTTATGCTCCCCCGGAGATGGACAAGGGCGGTACGCCTGCGCCGGCCGCTCCCTCTCCCGCACCGTTTCCGGCCCAGCCCTCGAAAGAACCCGCGCCGGGCGTGCAGACGCCCCCGCCGCCTCCGGGCCCGGAGGAAAAACCCGCGCCGGACCGGTGAAATCGGGCCGGCCATTTGTTTGAGGAGTCATGGACCCGATCTCGACTATCGCCGAATTGTCCGCCCGCAAGCCTGTTCGTGATCTGGCCGGCCTGCCGCTCGGCGAAATCATGCTCGCCCAGGGTACGGTTACGCGCGAGAAGCTCGACGAGGCGCTGGCGGCGCAAGCAGAGCGCGGAGGGCGCCTCGGCGAAGTACTGGTTTCGCTGAAGGCATGCTCGGAAGAGCAGGTGCTCAAGGCTCTGGCCGCGCAGCTCGAACTGCCCTATCAGATGCGGCTCGCGCCGGACGAGATCTCGCAGGATCTGATCAACAAGGTCCCGATCAATTTTGCCAAGCAGGCGCGCGTGCTGCCGCTGCGGATGGACGGCGACGACGCGGTCGAGGTCGCGATGGCGGACCCGATGGACACCGGCGCGGTGGACAGCGTCCGTCTGTTGTTGAGCGCGTCCGTCTCACCGATTCTGGTGCCGACGCAATCGATCCTCGACTGCATCAACGCGGTCTACGACCGCGCCAAGAACGAAGCGGAGCAGCTGGTCGGCGATCTGGAAGCGGGCGATCTCGACACCGTCGCGCACGAGCTGGAAGAACCACAAGATCTTCTCGACTCCAATGACGAGGCGCCGATCATCCGCCTCGTGAATTCACTCCTTTTCCGTGCGGCGAAGGAGCGCGCCTCCGATATCCACATCGAGCCGCAGGAGAAGGACATCTGCGTGCGGTTCCGCGTCGACGGCGTTCTGCAGGAGGTCATTCGTCCGCCGAAGCGGTTTCAGAATTCGATCATCTCGCGCGTCAAGATCATGGGCGGCCTCAACATCGCCGAGAAACGCCTGCCGCAGGACGGCCGCATTCGAGTGAAGTTGGCCGGACGCGACATCAACATCCGTCTCTCGACCACGCCCACCGTCTACGGCGAGCGCGTCGTGATGCGTCTTCTCGACAAGAGCACGGTGCTCCTCGATCTCGCCGAGATCGGGATGGACAAGGAGCAGCTCCGGATCATGGAGTCGATCATCCACCGGTCGCACGGGATCATCCTCGTCACCGGCCCGACCGGCTCCGGCAAGACGACGACGCTCTATGCGGCTTTGAGCAAGATCAACCGGCCCGACCTCAACATCATGACCATCGAGGATCC
>VBLM01000117.1:0-12549 GCA_005879095.1 Deltaproteobacteria bacterium | reverse complement strand
TTTCGCAGACGCCGGTGAACCCGAAGATCGAGCTCACCTTTGCAAATGGTTTGCGAAGCTTCTTGCGACAGGACCCCGACGTGATCATGGTCGGCGAGATCCGTGACCTGGAGACGGCGGAAATTGCGATTCAGGCTTCTTTGACGGGCCACCTCGTCTTCTCCACCGTCCACACCAACGACGCGGCGGGCGCGATCACGCGCCTCGTCGACATGGGCGTCGAGCCGTTTCTCGTCGCCTCCTCGCTGATGGGCGTGCTGGCGCAGCGTCTGGTGCGCGTTCTTTGCAAGGACTGCCGCATGGCGTACTTCCCCACTCCCGAGGAACTGAAAGAGATCGGCCTCACGCAGGAGCAGGTGCGCGACACCAGTGGCGGCATGCTCTACAAGCCCGCCGGCTGCGAGCAGTGCAACCACACCGGCTACCGCGGCCGCAGCGGCATTTACGAAATGATGCTGATCGACGACGAAGTTCGACAATTGATTTTGAAGAACGTCGACAGCGGCACGATCAAGAAGGCCGCCGTCACCTCCAAGGGCATGCGCACGCTGATGGACGACGGCGCGCTGAAAGTGCTCAAGGGCGTCACGTCGATCGCAGAAGTCCTCAGCGTCACCCAGGAGGACATGAATTAGTGCCGGTGTTCGAATACACAGGGCTCACCGAGGCCGGCAAGAATGTCCGCGGCATCCGCGATGCGGAGAGCAGCAAGGTGCTCCGCCAGACGCTGCGCAAGGACGGCGTGTATCTCACCGAGGCGCGGCCGGCCGAAGCGGGCGCGGTGCAGGGCGAGCAGAAGACGGGCCTCGCGCGCGAAGTCGACGTCGCCGCGGCGCTCGGATTCGGCGGCGTCTCGTCGCAGGATCTGGCCATCGCCACCCGCCAGCTGGCGACGCTGATCGCGGCCGGCATCCCGCTCGTCGAGGCCTTGACGGCGCTCGTCGATCAGGTCGAGCAGCCGCGCCTGAAGAAGATCATGGGCGTGGTGAAGCAGAAGGTAAACGAGGGCGCTTCTCTTGCCGACGCGTTGAAAGAGCATCCGAAGGTGTTCACCGATCTGTACGTGAACATGATCCGCGCCGGCGAGTCTTCGGGCGCGCTCGACGTGGTGCTGGTGCGGCTCGCCGATTTCACCGAAGCCCAGGCGCAGCTGCGCAACAAGATCATCGGCGCGATGCTCTATCCCGCGATCATGGTCGTGGTCGGCATCGTCATCGTCGGAATCCTCTTCGTGGTCGTGATCCCGAAAGTGACCAAGATCTTCGAGGACATGAACGTCACGCTGCCGTGGACGACGCGGATCCTGATCGCGCTGTCCACGTTCGCGCGCGACTACTGGTACGCGATCCTGATCGCGATTCCGGCCTTGATCTGGGGCGTGCGCCGCTGGGTGCGCACGTCGCGCGGCCGCGCCTGGTGGGACCGCGCGCAGTTGAAAGCGCCCGTCTTCGGCGAGCTGGTTCGTATGCTTGCGATCTCGCGTTTTGCAAAAACGCTCGCGACGCTGCTGGCTTCCGGCGTGCCCATCATCACCGCGATGGACATCGTCAAGAACATCGTCACCAATACGCTGTTGTCAGACGTGATCGACCGGGCGCGGGACGCGATCCGCGAGGGAGAAAGCATCGCCGCGCCGCTGAAACGCAGCGGTCAATTCCCGCCGCTCGTCTACCACATGATCGCCATCGGCGAGAAAAGCGGGCAGCTCGAAGAGATGCTGCAGAACGTGGCCAAGAGCTACGAGTCACAGGTGGAGATGCGTGTCTCCGCACTGACCTCGCTGCTCGAGCCGGTGATGATCGTCGCCATGGGCGGCGGCGTCGCGTTCATCGTCTTTTCCATTCTCATGCCGATCATGCAGCTCAATACGTTCGTTCCAAAATAGAGGTTATCGAAATGTTTGCCGTGCAAAAGAATCGCAAAACCGGAAGGACCGCGGCGCGCGGAATGACGTTGATCGAGATCATGGTGGTGCTGGTGATCCTCGGCCTCATCGCCGGCGCCATCGGTTTCAACGTCTTCAAGCAGTTGCAATCCGCACAAGCCAAGTCCGCGCAACTGGATTTGAAGGCAATCTCAAATGGTGTCGACCTCTACCACGTCGAAACGGGACAGTGGCCCGACAGCCTCACGCAACTCCAACCCAAGTACCTGAAGGAAGTTCACAAGGACCCTTGGGGTAGCGATTACTTGTACGTGCGAACTGGTGACGGCTACGACGTCTACTCCTACGGCCCCGACAAGGCCCAGGGCGGCGGCGACGACATCACCGTCCACGGCGGGGAGGGCACGCCCACTGCCGGCAAATAGGCACATCGATCGCGGCATGACGCTGATCGAAATCGGCGTCGCCCTTTGCGTCGCGGGCCTGATGCTCGCGGTCGCGATCCCCGCCCTGTCCGCGGTCACGCGCGCGCAATTGCGGCAGAAGAGCGGCCAGCTGGCCGGCGCCATCCGTTCGATGTACGGCGCCGCCGCCATCGCCGGCCACACCTGCCGGCTGGTGCTCGATCTCGACGCCAACGACTACTGGTCCGAATGCGCGAAGACCAACGTACGCCTCGATCGCGAGGGCGAGCGCTCGCAGAACGGCGCGCGCGTCGCCACCCGCGAGGAAGAGTTGCAGCAGGAAGCGCAGCGCGAAGGGATGAACGAGGAGGAGAAGGAGAAGCTCGTGCTGGCGCAGAAAAGCGCCTTCGCCGCCAGTCCCGACGTCCCGAAGACGGAGCTGGGCAGCTCGGTCAAGTTCACCGATGTCTGGGTGCAGCATCAGCAGGACCGGTATTCGAGTGGAAAGGCGTTCGTCTATTTCTGGTCGAGCGGACTGACGGAAGAGACCGCCATCCACCTCGCGCAGGGCGACGACGTCTTTTCGCTGATCGTCGCGCCGCTCACCGGCCGCGTGAAGGTCGTCGGCGATCGCGTCGACGCGCCGGGGCAACGCCGATGAACCGCGGTTTCACGCTCCTCGAAGTGATGATCAGCCTCGCCATCCTCGCCGTGGCGCTGGTGGCAATCTCCGACCTCAACGGCGGCGCGGTCGCCATGCACGCGTACGGCCGCCGCGCGACCGAGGCGACGCTGCTGCTGCGCGGCAAGATGCTCGACCTCGAGGACGACCTGCAGAAGAAGGGCTTCTCCGACTTCAACGACGAGCAACACGGCAGCTTCGACAATGACGGCGCGCCCGACTACTCGTGGAGCGCGGAGATCCTCAAGCCCGACGTGCAGCTCGATCCAGCTCAGCTGCTCAACATGCTCGGCGCCGGGGGCGACTCGAAGCAGCAGGCAGGCGGCATCGCAGGAGCGGCCGGCGCACTGGCGAGCGCGATGGGCGGAGCGCAGGGCGCGCTGAAGGGACTGCAGGGCGGCGGCGGAGCGGCGATGCTGGCCGGACCGCTGGGCGGAATGCTGCAAGGCCAGGCGAAAACATTCATTGAAACTTTGAAAAAGAGCGTGCGCGAAGTGCGGCTCACCGTCAGCTGGCAGGACGGAAAGCAGAAGAAGGACGTGACCGCGTCGCAGATCATCGTCATTCTTCCCGAGAGCATCGGCGCCGCCGACAAGGTCCAGCCGGTGCAGCAGCTCAACAACCAGGCGCCGCAGAACCTCGGCCAGGTTCCGCTCACGCCGAGGCCTCCGTCGTCTGACCCGGGGCAGGCGCAGTGACCGCGCGCGGATTCACTCTGCTGGAGGTGATGATCGCCGTCGCCGTGCTGGCGATGATCGGCGCGGTCACCTACAAGGCTTTCGACGGCGCGTACGATCTCAAGCATCGCGTCGAAGGAGCCGAAGACCGCGACCAGACCGTGCGCGCCGCGCTGGAACGGATCTCACGCGAAGTCTCGATGACGTTTCTCTCCGAGCATTACGATCACAAGCGCTTTCGCGAGCGGCCGACGTTTTTCAAATTGAAGGACGGACGCGGCGAAGCCGATCTCACCATCAGCTCCTTCGCGCACGAGCGGCTGCACGTGGACGCGAAGGAGTCCGACGAGGCGCTCTTCGAATACAAGCTGGACCGCGACGACGACGGCAACCGGTCGCTCTTCCGCCGCGTCAAGCCAAACATCGACGAGGAGTGGGAACGTGGCGGCGAGAAGGCAGTGCTCGCGAACGACGTGCTCAAATTCACCGTGCAGGCGTGGGACCCCAAAGAGCGCGAGTGGCGCGACGAATGGGACTCCAACTCCCCCGAGCGCAACGGGCAGGTTCTGATTCCGCCGCGCGTGAAAATCGCGCTCACCATCAAGGACGAGCAGGGCAAGGAGAAGACCTGGAGCACGCAAGCCAGGATCGTCCTCGGCCAGCCGCTGGACTTCTGATGAGAAGCGCACCTGTCCAGCATCGCGGCGTGGCGCTGATCCTGGTGCTCACCACGATCGCCATCCTCACCGCCATCGGCGTGGACTTCAGCTACAGCTCGCGGGTTTCGCTCAAGCTGGCGGAGAACCTGCGCGACGGGACGCGCGCGTATTACATGGCGCGATCGGCGATCAACCTTTCGCGGCTGCTGCTGCACTTCCAGAAGCAGGTCGATCAGCTCGGCGGCCAGCTCACGCAGGGCCTGACGCAGATGCTCAGCGGCGGCAAGACGCCGGCGCCGAAGACGCCGGTTGCCGGCGCGGCCCAGACGGCGACGCCGTCGTCCAGTCTCGGCATCCGCCTCTGGGAGATCCTGCCGATCGATTCCAATGCCTTCGGCGCGCTCATGGCCGGCAGCATCGAAGGCCTCGATCAGCGATCACCTTCCGAGACGCAGCCGATTCCGCTCGCGCCCGGCGAGAAAGGCGCGGCCACGCACTCGTTCGGCGTCTTCGACGGCGCGTTCAACGCCAAGATCGTCGACGAAAACAGCCGCATCAACGTGCAGGGCCTCGACGGACTGGGCGGCGCGCCGCTCGCCACGCTGATCCAGCTGCGCGCGATGATGTCGGATCCGAAGTACGACTTCATCTTCGACGAGGAAGACGCCAACCGCGACCGCGTCCGCCGCGACGACGTGATCATCGCGATGAAGGACTGGATCGACATCGACGAGACCGGCACCGCGATCGATCCCACCAACACCGCCAACCCGTTCGTCAACGGCTTCACCGACGAGAACGCCGCCTACGATCGCTACGAGCCGCGCTACAAGGCGAAGAACTCGCGCTTCGACAGCCTCGACGAGCTGTACATGGTCCGCGGCGTGAACGATCGCTTCATGGCCGCCTTCGGCGACCGGCTCACCATCTGGCCGGACATCAACGCCAAGCTCAACATCAACACCAACGATCCGCAGCAGATGCTGACCAACATCCTCATCGCCGCGCAGAACCCGAACGATCCGGCGCTGCGCGATCCGCGTCTGTTGCAAACCATTTTGCAAGAGATCCAGCTGCGCAAAATGTTTTCCTTTTTTGGAATGTCGGCGCAGGATTTCGTCAGCATCCTGCAGGCCAACCGCATCCGGCTCCGGCCCGAGATCGATCCCAAGATCAACGGCAACGCCTCGACGTTCTTCGGCTCCACCAGCGACACTTTCCGCATCACCGCCACCGGCCGCGTGGGACGCATCGAAAAGCAGGTGACCGCCGTGATCCGGTACGACGACATGCTGGGCAAGATGCTCTACTGGAAGGAAGACTGATGCACCGGACCGTGGGCCTCGACTGGGCGCAGGACGCGCTGCGGGTGGCGACGCTGCAGAGCGGGTTCCGCGGCTTCGCCATCCAGGACGTGCGCAGCGTCGCCGTCACCGCTGACGGTCTGAAAGCTGCCGTCGACGCGCTCGGCCTCACGCCGCCGCTCGGGCCCGACGACACGGTGGCAGTGGCGCTGCCGGGCGCGCTCGTCGCCACGCATCTGGTCACGCTGCCGTTCACCGATCCGAAGCGCATCGAGCAGGTGCTGCCGGCCGAAGTGGAAGGCGCGATCCCGTTCGATCTCGCGGAAGTGGTGTGGGACTACGCGATCCTTTCGCAGGCGGGCGGCAAGACGGACGTGCTGGTCGGCATCGTCAAGAGGTCGGTGCTGCGCGAGCAACTTGCCGCCTTCGAGGCGGCCGGCATCGAGCCGCGCATCGTCACGCTGGCGCCGCTCGCGCTCGCAGGCCTGGGCGAACGCAACCTCCTCTCGGGTCCCGATGTTCCGCCAGGCGCGCCGCCGCCACCGGTGACGGCGGCGATCCTCGACGCCGGGCCCGAGCGTGCCGACCTCGCGCTGCTCGACCAGGGCCGCCCGGTGCTGGCGCGCGCGCTGGCGACCTCGAGCGCGGCGACCTGGCGATCGGCGCAAATCGACGAGGCGGCGCGCACGCGGCTGTTCGCGCTCCTCGTGCGCGACCTGAAGATCTCGTTGCGATCGCGCAAGGCGACAACGGCGCCGCAGAAGCTGCTGCTGGCTGGTTCTGTCGGCACATTGCCGGGAGCTGCTGAGCGGCTCGGCGCGGAATTGCAGCTTCCGGTCGAATCGGCATCGCTGCCCTCGGGTGGACCGGACGCCGCGCTCGCGCTCGGCCTCGCGGTGCGCGCACAGAGTCCGCGCGGCCGGATCAATTTCCGCAAGGGTGAGTTCGCATTTACGAAAGATCTTTCCCAGGTGCGCGGGCAGATGGCGCGGCTCGCCGTTGCCGCCGCGGTGCTGCTGGTGCTCGGTCTCGGCCTCGGCATGGCGCGGCTTTCGTCGCTGCACCGGCAGGTGGCCGCGTACGACGAAGCCGTGTGCGCCGCCACCAAACGAATTCTCGGCACCTGCACGACCGATTATCGACAGGCGTTGGGACAGCTCTCCGGCGGTCGTTCGCGCGCCGCGGGAATCCCGCGCGTCTCCGGCGCCGACGTCTTCGCCGAGCTGGTCGCGCACATGCCGGAAGGCTCGATGCCGCTGCTCGACGACGTCGATGTCACCACCACTTCCATCCGCGTGAAGGGCACTGCCGAGAGCTACGGCAAAGTCGACGACATCACCGCCGCGCTGAAGAAGGACAAGTGCTTCGGCGAGATCAAGCAGCCGCGCGTCGACAAAGTCCCCGCCACCGGCAAGGTCAGCTTTTCCTTCGACTTCGCCTACGCCTGCTCGGGCGAAACCCCGGGAGGCGCATAGCCATGGACAAGCTGCGCGCGCTCCTGGCCGATGCACAGGCGTGGCTCGCCGCCGCCTCCCCGCGGGAGAAGCGCCTCCTCGCGATGGCCGCGGGCGGCGTGCTGATCTTCGTGGTCCTGATCGGTTGGGCCACGTTCTCCTCGTCGATCCGCAAGGCCGAAACTTCGCTCGACGAGAAGCACGACGACTTCGAAAAGATCTCCCGCCTTGCCGCCGGCTACGGCCAGCAGGAGCAGGAGCGCCAGTTGATGGAAGCCAAGCTGCGCCAGAGCCCGCCGGCGCTGATGAGCTTCGTCGATACCGCGTCGAAAAACGCGGGCGTCGAAGTCGGCGGCATGAGCGACCGCGGCGTCGTCGCCGGCGGACAGGCCGGCAAGCCGAAGGAGATGTCGGTCGAGGTCAACCTCGGCAAGGTCCCGCTCGACAAGCTGGTCAAGCTGCTGCAGGACATCGAGCACAGCCCCGGCGTCGTGCGCGTGCGGCGGCTGCGGCTGCGCAAGTCCTTCGAAAACAAGGACGTGCTCGACGTCTCGCTCAGCGTCAGCGCCTGGCAAGGGTCCTGACCGATGCCCGACCTCGCGTTCTTCGCGCGTCATCCGGTGCTGCGCAAGCTGGCGCTGCCGGCGGCGGGCGTGATCGCGTTCGGCCTCTTCCTGTTGCTCACCTTTCCCTACGACGTGCTCGCGCGGCGGATCGAGATCGAGGCGCAGCGCAGCGGCGCGGACGTGACCATCGGCAGCCTCGGACCGGCGGGATTCGGCGGCGTGCGCGCGCGCGACGTCAAGGTCCGCCTCGCCCCGGCGCCCGGCGCCGACGCGCTGCCCGAGCTGCATTTCGATCGCATGGACGTTTCCCCCGATCTGCTCGCGCTCCTCCTGCGCCGCACCTCGTTCGGCTTCGCCGCCGCCGGCTACGGCGGCAGCGCCCGCGGCCACGTCGCGCTGAGCAACGATCCCAAGCAGCCGGGCCTTTCCGCGCTGCGGCTCGACGCCAAAGACATCGACCTGGGAACACTGCCCTTGAAAGAGATGGCCGGCGTCGAAGCCACCGGAAAGCTGCAGCTCAAAGCCGATCTCTCGGGGATGGTTCCGGTGGAGACCACCGGCGGAACGCTCTCGCTGGCGCTCGACGGCCTCGGCGTGAACGGCGGCACCGTGCAGGGCTTTCCGGTGCCGAAGACTGCGCTCGGCCATATCGACGGCAGCGTGTCGGTGGAGAAAGGCCTCGCCCGCGTGGAGAAGACGAGCGCGCGCGGCGGCGACTTCGACGCCGACGTCGACGGCAGCATCAACCTGCGGCCGCTGCTCTCGCTCTCGCAGGCCGACCTGCACGTCCGCTTCCGGCCCTCGGACAAGTGGCTCAACGAGAACGCGATGATCAAGGGCGCGATGGGCCTGATCCAGAATGCGCGCCAGGGCGACGGCAGCTACGTCTTCACCTTCACCGGCCCGCTCGCGCGCATGACGCCTCGCCCAGGGCGGTAAAGGCTACTGAAACACGGCGATCTCGTCGCGCTCCGGCACCGGCACGTAGAGATATTCGCCCGTGGCGTCGAAGGCGGGCCCGAGCGGATCGCCGTCCACGCGCAGCGCCGCGTAATCCCGGATGCCGTTGAGGTCGTAGCCGTCGACGAAGCGCAGGACGCGGTCGCCGCCCCGCTTCCGCGTCCAGACGATCTGCGACGCGTCGGGCGTGGACATGAGCCGCCCCTCCTCGGGCACCAACGCATCGCGCGCCTTCTGCGGGGCGAGGGAGGCGTCGAGAAGGACGCCATACGAGCCTGCAGCCTGCGCCCCGACATCCCAGGTAAAGAGGAGAAAGGGTCCTTGCGCGAGCAGCAACGCGCCGAGAAAACCCTCGTAGGCGGCGCTGCCTTCGGATGCGACAGCGGGCGCGCCGGCGCGCTCGAGCGCCGCCAGATCCCACACCGCGGTCTTCGGCCAGGCGCCGGGCCGCGCCGCGTCACCCCAGATCACGACCGCCTTTCCGTCGTCGCGGATCCCGGCCTGCACCACAGGGCCCGAGAGTGTCACTCCGCCGGTGCGCGCACCGCCGCGGAGCACGGAGACGTCGCTTCCCGAAGTCACGACCAGCGATCCGTCCGCGGGAAAGAGCAGGCACTCCGGCGGATGCGCGAGGCCGGTGGCGGCGAGCGTTTCCACATTGCCGTCGAGGGTACCCAACTCGCGGTCGTGCGCGATCCACATCTTGCCGTCAGGAGCGCGCACCACCGAGCGCGGCGCGCTGCTCCCCGCAGCGAGCGGCACCGGCGGATTGAGGGCCAGCGAATCCCGGTTGATCGAAGCCAACTGCCGGGCCTGACGCTCGACGGCGAGGAAGCGGAAGTTCTGCTCGTCGGTCGCCGAGCCTTGGCCGCATCCCGCGGCCGAGCCGAGCCCGATGGGCAGGAGCACGCGGCCCACAGCGCTGCCGCTCGAGGCCGCGACGGAATCGAGGTTGTTGCTCTCGTCGTTCGCGACGTAGAGCGACGGACTGTTCGTATTTCCGTCCCAGGCAAGGGCCCGCGGACGGCCGGCCAGCGCGCTGGTCGACGTCGCACAGCAGCCCGGAAGGAATTGGCGCACGATGCCTTCGGCGGGCTTGGTGAACGCGGCGAAGTTCGTCCCCGTCGGTCCGCCCTGGTTCCAGTAAACGAGCGCCGCCACCGGCGTCGACGAACCGGTCGAGATCGCCGTGTCCCACGCGGGAGTCGCGCCGAGCGACAGCGAGCGCAACGTCCCGTCGGCGAAGGCGACCACGGCGACGCTGCCGACCGCGACTGCCGGCCCGGCGCAGGTCGCGCCTGCGGGGGCGGCGACGGTGACGGTCGATGCGGAGGCGGGATCGAAGATCGCCACGCGATCTGTGCCCACCACCAGCAGCTTGCCGCCCGGAATGGCCGCCGCGCCGAGGGCGAGCGCTACGCCCCCATCTCGTGTCGCCAACTGCTGCAACGTCAGCGGATCGAACGCGAACGCGCGCTGCGCGCCCAGCGGATCCTCGCCGACGGCGAAGAGCCGCGAGTTGTCGAGCGCCGCCGCGACGAAGCGAAAGGCGATTCCGGCAACGGCGCGCGAGGTGGTTCCAGACGGTCCCGTGCGCAGGAGTCCACCGGCATAGCCGACGAACGCCGCACTTCCATCGGGCGTACCGGTCATCGCCAGCGGCTTCGCGGGAAGTGGAACGAAGACGCCGTCGGAACCGATCACGCCGCGAGCGGCGAGCGACGCGATATACGGCTTTCCGCCCACCATCGCGACTCCCGGCGTCTGGTGGAGGAACTTGACGGTGTCCACCGCGGTCCCATGGCGCAGATGGCCCAGACCTTTGAAGGCGAATCTTTGCTCGCTGGGCGCGCTGGTTCCGTTCGGTGTCGTCACCGTGATGGGGCCGTCCAAAACGTCGGGAGTGCCGTCGGGCACGAAGACCTCGAGGCTGGTCCCGTCGGCCGGATCGAAGCCGTGGCCGGTGACGGTGACGAGGGCGAAGGCGAAGGTGGTGGTCGGAGAGAAGGAAGCGATCACCGGCCGCTCCGACGGTGAAGAAACCGCGAGATCGCGCTCGCAGGCGACGAGCAGGAACGCGGCCGCAGCAACCCCCCGGTGCATGCTGAAAGGTTACACCCCGGGGTCAGGTAGCGTCGATCTCGCGCAAGATGGCATCGGCTGCGGCTGCCGGATCGGGCGCGTCGCGCAGCGGCCGGCCGACGACGAGAATGGAAGCGCCGGCGCGGATCGCGTCGCGCGGCGTCCCGATGCGCCGCTGATCGCCGGCCGCGGACCCGGCGGGACGAATGCCGGGCACCACGATCACCGGGCGCGCTCCGAGAGCTTTTCGCAGCGCGGCGACATCCGTTGGAGCACAAACGATTCCGTCGGCGCCCGCGTCCACCGCGAGACGCGCCAGCCGCTCCACTTCCGCCGGCGCTGCCTCCAGCGAGGTGAGCACCGTCACCGCGAGCAGCTTCGTCTCCGGCAGCGCGCGCCGGGCCGCGCGGATCATCTCGGCGCCGCCGCTCGCATGTACGGTGACGTACTGCACTCGCAGCCGCGCGACGCCGCGCGCCGCGCCTTCCACCGTCTGCGGAATGTCGTGCAATTTGAGATCGAGAAAAATCGGCAACCCGTAGCCGCGAATCGCATCGACCGCCGCCGGCCCGTGCGCGACGAACAGCTCGAGGCCGATCTTGAACAAGCCGACGTGTCCGGCGAGCTTCGACGCGAGCTGCGCCGCCGAAACCGGATCGGCAAGATCCAGCGCGGCGCAGATCCGGTTCATTTCGCGCGCACCGTCGCGGTCGCCTTGGCCACCACCTCGCCGAGCGGGACCAGCTCGACCTGAGCGGCGCCGCGCGGTTTCCACTCGATCTTGCCCTCGGCGAGACCTTTTTTGCCGACGGCGATCCGCAGCGGGATGCCGATCAGATCGGCATCCTTGAACTTCACACCGGCCCGCTCGTCGCGATCGTCGAGCAGCACTTCGACGCCGGCTGCGCCGAGCTCGCCGTACAATTTCTCGGCCGCCTCGCGCACCGCCGCGTCCTGCATCTGCAACGGCAACAGCGCGACGTGGAAGGGCGCGATGCTCAAAGGAAACCGGATTCCGTCGGCGTCGTGGTGGAGCTCGACCGCGCCCGCCAGGATGCGCTCGATGCCGATGCCGTAGCTGCCCATCACGATCGGCACCTCCTTGCCGCCCTCGTCGAGCACCCGCGCGCCCATGCTCTCCGAATAGCGCGTCCCGAGCTTGAAGATGTGTCCGACCTCGAGCGCCTTGCCCACCGTCAACGGATTTCCGCAGCGCGGACAGCCTTCTCCAGCATTCACTGTACGCAGGTCGGCTGACAATGCCTGCGCGAGATCGCGCGCGACGCTGACGTTGCGCACATGAAATCCGTCGCGATTCGCTCCGGTCACCATCCCCGACTGGCCGACGAGGCGCTGATCGACAAACACCGCGAGGTTGGCGACGCCGACGCCTCCGAGCGAACCGGGGTGCGCGCCCATCCATTTGAAAATCTCTTCCGGATGCGCCGGCCGGAGGACCTGTGCGCCGGTCGCCGTCTGTAGCTTGGCCTCGTTCAGCTGATCGTCACCTCGCACGATGGCGATCACCGGCTTCTCGTCGGCGACGTAGACCAGCGTCTTCAGCTGCTGCCCGGCGGGCACCGAAAACGGCTTTGCCGTCAGCGCTTCGATCGTCACCACGCCCGGCGTCGCAAAATCTTCGATGACCGAATCGGTAGCGTATTTCGGAGGGGTCTCGACCCGCGACTGCGCCTTCTCGGTATTCGCCGCGTACCCGCACTTCTCGCACGACGCGATCAGGTCCTCGCCCGCGTCGGTCGGCACCATGAACTCGGTCGAGCCGGTGCCGCCCATCGCGCCCGAGTGCGCCTCGACCTGGATGGTGCGCAGGCCGCAGCGATCGAAGATGCGAACGTACGCCTGCCGGTGTTTTTCA
>VBLM01000116.1 GCA_005879095.1 Deltaproteobacteria bacterium | reverse complement strand
AGGCCGCGCTGTTCAAGACGGCGACCAAGGAGATCTGCGCCCGCCACGGCGTGATGCCGTGCTTCATGGCCAAGTGGAACAAGGACCTGCCGGGCTGCTCCGGCCACCTGCACCAGTCGCTCTGGTCGCTGCAGGGCGAATCGCTCTTCCACGACGGCCGCGGCATGAAAGGCATGAGCAAGCTGATGGCGCACTACGTCGCCGGCCAGGTCGCGCTGATGCCGGCGATGACCGCGCTGATCGCGCCGACCGTCAATTCGTATAAGCGCATGGTCCGCGGCGCGTGGAGCCCGATCATGGCGACCTGGGGCGTGGAGAACCGGACCACGGCGCTGCGCGTCATCCCCGGATCGCCGTCGTCGACGCGTGGGAGACGGTGGGCAACGGCTACGATGCGAAAGCGCAGCCGCTGCCCTCGACGCTGCGGCTCGCCACCGACGCGCTCGCGGCGTCGAAAGAGGCCCGCGAGATCCTCGGCGAGCAGTTCGTCGATCACTACGTGCGCACTCGCGACTGGGAGTGCCGCCAGTTCGAGAGCGCCGTGACAAAGTGGGAGCTGGAGCGGTATTTCGAGATCATCTGAGAAGGGGATCAGCATGGCGAACGTGATGAGCTTCCCGACGCGCATCCTCTACGGGCGCGGTGCGATCAAGGAATTGCCGAATGAGCTGAAGCGCGCCGGCGCATCGCGGCCGCTGCTGGTGACCGACAAGGGCATTCTGCAGGCCGGCCTCCTGCGTTTCGTCGCGCCGCTGCTCGAGCAGGCCGGGATCAAGGCGCCGCTCTTCACCGACTTCGCCGCGAATCCGACCGATGCCGACGCCTTGAAAGGCATCGAGGCTTATCGCGCGGCCGGCGCGGACAGCGTGCTGGGCGTGGGCGGCGGCGCATCGCTGGACATGGCGAAAGCGATCGCGCTCCTCGTCAACCACCAGCCGCCGCTCGGCCAGTACGACGACGCGAAGGGCGGCGACGCTCGCATCACTGCGAACATCCCGCCGATCGTGCAGGTGCCGACCACGGCCGGGACCGGCAGCGAAGTCGGTCGCAGCACGGTGCTGCTCATCGACGGAACGAAGACGGTCATCTTCTCCCCGTATCTGATGGCGAAGGCGGCCATTCTCGACCCCGAGCTGACCGTCGGCCTGCCGCCGTTCATCACCGCCGCGACCGGGATGGACGCGCTGACGCACAACCTCGAGGCGTACGTCGCGAAGGGCGACCACCCGCTGGCCGACGCGATCGCCATCGACGGATTGCGCCGGATCGCGGCCAACCTCAAGAAGGCGGTGCAGAACGGAAAGGACCTCGAGGCGCGCGAGCAGATGCTGCTCGGCTCGACGTTCGGCGCCATCGCGTTCCAGAAGGGTCTGGGGGCGTGCCACTCGGTCGCACACGCCCTCACCCCGGTCGCCGGCACGCACCACGGCCTGGCGAACTCGCTGATGCTGCCGACGGTGATCAATTTCAACCGGATGGCGGCCGAGGCGCGGCTGGCGGACGCGGCGGTGGCGCTCGGGGCGGACCCCAGAATGCCGGTCGCCGAGCGTGCTCACGCTTGTGTGAAACTGGTCGACGACATCCGCGTCGCCTGCGGGCTGCCGCGCAAGCTGTCGCAGGCGGGCGTGAAGCGGGAGATGATCCCGCAGCTGGTCGAGAAGGCGCTCGCCGACGCGTGTCACCAGTCGAATCCGCGGCCGGTGACCGAGGTCGACTTCGAGCGGCTGATCAACGAAGCGTTCTGAGCAGCGCGGCCAGGCCGAACGTCCCGAGAACCGTGCCGAGCGCGGTGCGGCAGGCCAGACCGTATCCGATCAGGCCCAGCCCGAGCCCGCCCACCAGCACCCGGATGGACGGCGCCCAGTTTTCCTGGAACAACTCGGGGACCTCGCCTCGCGCGCGCCCGCCCTGCAGCGCCGGGATCCCCGCCGCGCTCGGGTGGACGCGAAGGCCGTCTTTCACATCGTGGACGCCGCGGACCGTGCGCGCGCAGGCCAGCAACGATGCGTGCTCGGAAGCGAGAACGTCGCCTTCCAGCGTGACCGCGCCGCCCGCCGAGTGCACTTCGATCGCGCCGGGATGCGAGCAGACGCGGCCCAGGTGCGAGCGGACGCGCTCGGCGAGGACGATGTCGTCGACCTCGTCCGGCGTGAAGGTGCTCGACAATTCCGCCAGCGCGCCGCGCAGCCGGTTGCGTCCGTCCCGCCAGACTTTGCCGCCGAGTTGGGCCGCGAGGTGGCCGGCGTGAATCGCCTTCTGGCCGACCTCGGCGCGATGCCGCGCGCCGGTCGCCGGATCGAGCGCCCACGCCGTGCCCGCGCCGGCCGCGAATCCAAACGCTCCCCATGCCCAGGTGTTCTCGCGCGCCATGTCAGCCTCCGTTTCGTTGCGGCAAAAGTACGCATTCGGTCTCCGTGTTACGATTGCTTCAGTGGACGGAGCAGAGACATCCCGGCGCCTGCTGCAGCGCTTCGTCGCGCAGGAGCCGATCGACCTCGCGCGGGCGTCGCTGGCCGTGGCGCGCGAGGAATATCCCGAGCTCGACGAGGGCCATTACCTGCGCCTGCTCGATCGGCTGGCCACAGGCGTGCAGGACGGTCTGCCGTCGGGCGCGAGCCCGGAACGCAAGGTCGGACGCCTGAACAGCTACCTGTTCCACGAGCTCGGGTACAGCGGGAATCGCTACGACTACTACGACCCGCGCAACAGCTTTCTCAATGAAGTCCTCGATCGGCGGACGGGAATTCCTCTGACGCTCTGCATCGTCTTCATGGAGGTGGGCCGCCGCTGCGGCCTGCGCGTCGACGGCGTCGGCTTTCCCGGCCATTTCCTCTGCAAGGTGCAGCTCGACGGCGGCGAGCTCGTGGTCGATCCGTTCCACCGCGGGCAGCTTCTCGGCCTCGAAGAGATCAAGCGCCGGCTGGCGGCGGCGGTGGGCGATCAGGTGAAATTCGACGCGCGCGTGCTGCGGGCAGCGCGGCCGCGAGAAATCCTCGTCCGCATGCTGCAGAACCTGCGCTCGGTGTACCAGGAGCGGAACGACATGCCACGCGCGTTGAGCGCGGTCGATCGGCTGCTCCTGCTCGCGCCGGAAAACATCCGCGGCCTCCGCGAACGAGCGCAATTGTGCGAGCAACTGGGCGGCCCCGCAGCAGCCGCGCGCGATCTAGAGAAAGTCCTCGAGCTGGAACCAAACGCCTCCGACGCCGCAGCATTGCGCGCGCGCGTCCGGCGGCTGCGGGGCGCTTCGCAGTTTTTGAACTGATCAAGTCTTCAAGCGCACCGCGGAGGCGCGGAGAGCGCGGAGAAAAGATCTTTTTTTAAGAAAAAAAAACTCCGCGGCCTCCGCGCCTCGGCGGTGCGCTGGAAGACCTACTCCTTCTTGTACAGCTGCAACCGCGCGACGGGTTCGCCGCCGATCAGATGCTTGTCGATGATTTCGTCGACGTCGGCGACGGTGACGTGGCCGTACCAGACGCCCTCGGGATAGACCACGACCGAGCAGCCGAGAGCGCAGTTGTCGAGGCAGCCGGCCTTGTTGGCGCGGATCTGCGTGTCGAGCCCTCGCGCCCGAAGCGCGTCCTTCATCCGCTTGAGCACTTCCGGGCTGCCCTTGCGCGTGCAGTCGCCCTTCGGATTGTCGGGCTCGCGCTCGTTCAGACAGACGAAGACGTGTTTGCGGAACGGCGGCGGCATCAGGTCTCCAGTGTACGCCGGAAGGCGTCCGCGGAATCGAGGGTTTCGTCGAGCGCCGCGTCGGCCCGGCCGTGGAGGCCCTCGCCGTATTCCAGAGCAAGGACCAGCATGCGGGGCGGAATCTTCAGCCCGATCAGCGAAGGCGGCAGCGCGATCACTGCCGGTTGCAGCGGCGCGACCTGGTCGATCTCGGCCGCCGACGCGCAGGCGATGCACGCCGCCATGTGCGTGCCCTTGGCCGCCTGCGCCATCCGCGCCAGGATCTCGAACGGCACCGCGCCCGCCCGCAGCAGCACCGCGTCCGCTCCGGCCGCGCGCGATTCGTAGATCTGGAATTCCTCGAGCAGCAGATCGGTCCGCAGCAGCGGGACCGAGATCGATCGCGCCGCCTCCTGCATCCGCCCGAGCTCGGCCTGTGGCTCGTCGATCGAGATCGCCACCGCCGCCACCTCGGCCTCGTCGAGCGCGGTGCAGACCTCGATCAGATCGCGCCGCGAAGCCTGCAGCACCGGAATCCGTTCCAGGCCCTGCCGCTGCCGATCGATCGCCAGCGCGAAGCTGCGGATCGACGGCGTCACCTCGCGCGCATCCTGCCGCGGAGAGGTCAGGTTCTGTTTTCTGCGCCGCTCGAGGTCCATCTACAGCATTTTAATCAGGCGCGCGCGCAAAGCGTCTCTCGTCTGCACGTCCGGCGCCGAATGGAGCGCCCGCTCCAGCGCCTCGGCGGCCTTGCGGCGGAAGCCCTTCTGCTCGTAGAGCGTGGCCAGCGCGCGCAGCGCCTGGAAGAGATTGGGCCGCAGATCGACGGCGCGCTCGTACGCGGTGATGGCATGGAACAGATCGCCCTGCTCGTGCATGGCCCGCGCCAGCGCGAACTGGGCCCGCGCGGAGAACGGATCTTCCTTGACCGCTTTCTCCAGCACCGTCCGCGCATCAGCGGGCTTCTTCGCGTCGAGCAGGCCCATGCCCTCGTGGTACAGCTTCTCGGCCTTCTCGCTGGCGGGCGGCGGCTGCGATCCGCCCGAGAGCCGGTGCTGCACCCGCCGCAGCAGCTCCGGCAGGTGAAACGGCTTCTCCATGTAGTCGTCGGCGCCGAATGACTCGCGCGCGTCGTGCGCGTACCGCCAGCCGCGGTAGACCGCGGAAAGCAGGATCACCGGCACCCGCCGCGTCCGCGCGCTGGCCTTCATCCGCGCGCAAATCTCGAAACCGTGTACGTGCGGCAGCATCGCGTCGAGGATCACCAGGTCGTAGCGGCCGGTCTTGAGCTTCGCTTCCGCCTCGCGGCCGTCGCGGGCGAGGTCGACCACGTGGCCCGCCGAGCGCAGCGTCTTGTCGAGCAGCCGCAGGATATCGCCGTCGTCGTCGACCACCAGGATGTGCGCCGGGCCGATCCGGACCTGCACCGAGCCGAGCACTTCCGCGTCCTTGTCGTCGTCGTGGTGGCCGATCTCCATCGCCACGTCGTCGTTGCGCA
>VBLM01000010.1 GCA_005879095.1 Deltaproteobacteria bacterium | reverse complement strand
TGAGGACGTTGGCGGCCGCGACGATCAGGACCGTCCCGATCAGCGTGAACACCACCGTGCGAGCCGGAACGCCGCGCGGAGCCAGCCACAGGCCGCTCGCGGTGGTGAAGACGACCAGCGCGGTGATCCGCGGCTTGGCCAGGGCGAGCAGGTCGGACGCAGCCGCCGTCATGCGAGGGCCTGGACGAGCTGAGGCTCAGGCGCGGGCCGCGTCAGAGCCAGTAAGGATACGTAGTCGGCGAGCAGGAGCGCGCCGGCGAGCAGATGGGCCGTCAGCGGGACGAGGTCCTTGAAGGTCAGGATCGTCAGGATGCCGAGGACGATTTGCAGCACGACCAGCACCGGCCCGGCGAACGCGAGCACGCGGACGAGGCCGCTGGCGTTGCGCGCGATGCGCAGCGAAGACCAGATCACGAGCGCGGCGACCACGATCGCAAACGCGCGGTGCGCCATGTGCAGGTGGACCATCGGATGGACGTTTGCAGGCCAGATCGCGCCGCGGCAGTACGGCAAATCCGTGCAGACCAGGCCCGCGCCCGTGTGCCGAACGGTGGCCCCGAGCAAAATCTGTAAGTAAATCGCGGCAGTAGTGAGCCAGAGCAGCGCACCGCCCTGCAACGGGCGACCCCACGCGATCGCGACCAGCAGCGCCATGAACAGCATCGAGGTGCCGAGGTGCATCACCAGGACCAGGGTGGGCAATTTGTACAAAACTGTCAGACCCCCCAGGAGACCCTGCACCATCACCAGCAGCAGGGCCGCCGGCGCCAATTTTTCGGAAGAGCGCGCGATCACCCAGATGCACCCGGCGAAACCGAGCGCGACCAGCGTGACACCCGCTACCGGCAGCTCGCCCGAGACGTGCTTGACGCGCGCCGCCCAGATCGCGCCGCCCAGCACGAGCGTGGAAAATCCCGCCATCCAGACCGCCGCCCGCCGCATCGTCAGAATCACCAGCGCGACCGTCAGCAGCCCCACCGCGGTCGCGATCAGCCGGTGCGTGTGCTCGACCGCGACGTTGCCGGTCATCCTCGGCACCAGCGATCCGTAGCAGGTCGGCCAGTCCGGGCACGCCAGCCCCGAATCGGTGTTGGTGACGACACCGCCGGCCACGATCAGCACGATCGTCAGGCCGGCGGCGATTGCTGCGAGACGGCGAATCATCGAGTGCTGCTCTTACGCTCCACCCTTTTCGGTCCCGTCGTACTTGAAAATCACCTTGGCTGGCTTGCCGGCCTCGACGGTCACTTCCTGCGTCTTGGTCCCGTACTTCTCGTGCCAGGCCTCGACCGTGTACTTCCCGGGCGGCACGTTGTCGATCTTGAAGCTGCCGCTGTCGCTGCTGATCGCCTGCAGGCCGTTCTTGGAAATGCCGATGTACCCGCGCATCCACGGGTGCACGTCGCACTTCCACTTCATCATCCCCTCGTCCTTGGCGGTGGTCTCGATCGGCGCCGCCTTTTCGTTCGGCATGCCCTTGTTGAAAAGGGTCGAGGCGCCCATGTACGTGTGCACGTTGTGCAGCACCGGGTCGCCGTTCTTGGCCTGGATCTTCTGGCCGACGACCGCGGTGGTCATGCGCGGCGTGTACATGCAGTCCTTCTGGTCCATCGACACCACGCTGGAAGGCACCGAGGCCGCGTCCTTGGCGCCCTTGGTCACGTGCACCCAGACATTCTCCAGCTTGCCGCCCTTCACCAGCACCGCCGGATCGGTCATGGGCTTCTTGGCGCAGTACGGATCGGCCTCGCGGTGCAGCTTGCCCGGCGTGGGGGCCTTGCCGGTGAAATTCACCTCGCCCTCGATCGATTCGGCCATCGCGGCCATCGGCAACAGCACGGCGGCGCAGAGCGCAAGCAATCTGGAACAGGTCATCGTCTCGTCTCCTTGCGGTTTGACGTCAAACTATCCGTGTGAATTCACGTCGCGCATCGCGGTCTTGGGCGGCGGCACCTGCTTCAGCTCGAGGTGCATCAGGTAATCGCGCAGCGCGTCGATCTGCCGGCGGGCATCGCCGTCGAAGGCCTTGGAAGGCGACGTCGGATGCGCTTCGTCGCTGAAGTCCCAGAAGCTCGGCATCCGCGTGCCGTCGAGCAGCGCCTGCGGATTCTTCAGCCAGATCGGGATCCAGTCGGGCCGCAAGCGCTCCTTGGCGAGGAGGAAGTTGGGCGCCGCGCTGCCCGGGTCCTGGTTGGGCCGCAGCTGCCCGACCACGTGACATTTGGTGCACTGCAGCTCCGCGAAGAGCCCCTCGGTCTGCTTGAGGCGGTCGCCGGTCAGCTGCGGCGCCTCCGCGGTCAGGTACGGGAAGCTCTTGCTCGACGACGCCGCGAAGTAGTGCACGAGGTCGGTCGCGTCCTGGTCGGTGAAGTGGAACGTCGGCATCCGCAAGGTCAGCCACGGCCGCAGATCGAACGGCCCCTTGAGGAAGCCGAAGAGCCAGTGCGGCTGCACCTTCGCCCCCTCACCCGTCAGCACCGGCGGCGCGAAGCTCTGGTTGTCCTCGTTGAACTGGTCGCGGATCTTGCCGCCCCGCTTCTCGACCACGTGGCAGTTCCGGCAGCCGTTCCAGAAGACGAGCCGCTCGCCCTTGAACACCGCCGCCTGCTGCTCGGTCTGACCGGTCAAGTACTGCGCGTCGGGCCGCTCGCCGATCTGTCCCTTCAGGAAGGTCAAGATCGCGAGCGACTCGTCGTCGGTGAAGTCGAACTGCGGCATCTTCGTCTCGACGCGCTCGTAGGCGAAGGTCCGCGGCACGTGCAGCTTCTGCCAGACCCAGTTGACGTAGGTCTGGCGGTGCCTGGGATCCTCGGTGAAGTACTGCACGTCGCCGAAGTCGAGGAGCTCCTTCGCCTTGATGCCGTGCTCGGTCAGCTCGGTGCCGATCTTCTGCGCGTTTTCGAAGCCCTTGATGTTGTGGCAGCCGAAGCAGCCGTATTTGGCGATCAGGTCCTTGCCCTGCGCCGCGAGCCGGTCCTGCTCGCCGGCGCCGTACTTCGGCTCGGGATAGCTCTGATCGCTCTTCAACGTGAGCAGGTAGGCGGTGACGTCGGCGGCTTCGGCGTCCTTCAGCCGCAGGTCCGGCATCTTCGTCTCCGGCCACATCGCCTTGGGGTTCTTCACCCAGCTGTAGATCCACTCCGGCTTCGCCTTGTCGGCGACGTTCCACAGGTTCGGCGCGTAGTCGCGCTCGGAAGACCCTTCGCTGCGGCGCGCCGTCGAACCCTTCTCGGCGACGTGGCAGCCCTTGCAGCCGACGCTCTCGAAGATCTCCTTGCCTCTCGCCGGGTCGCCTTTCGGCGCGGCGCTCACGAGCAGCGGCGCTTTCTCGCTGTTGCTCCAGAGGTACGCGACGATCGCGCTCACTTCCTGCTCGCGCAGCTTCTGCTGCGTCGCGAGCACCTGTTCCGCGCTCTGCCCTTCCGGATGCGGGACCGCGAGCGGATCGACCGCGCCCGGCCAGAAGTTCGGCATCCGCGTCGCCGGCCGCCATCCCTTGGGATAGCTGATCCAGGTGTGCGCCCAGCCCTGCGCCGTCTTCGAGGCGATGTTGGTCAGCGTCGGACCGCGCTTGGCGAGGTCGTTGTACCCCTCGATCGGATGGCATCCCCAGCAGCCGACGTCGGTGAAGAGCTTCTTGCCCTTCGACAACAAAGGCGCGTCGGCGAGCGTGTACTCCTGGTAGTGGCACTTGTCGCACTTCGCCTGCATGAACGCGCCCTTGTACTTCTTGCCCATCACCGTGACTTCGTCGGTGAGCGGGTCGTTCCAGTCGTGGTCGTCCTCGCCGTGGCGGAACTTGCGGTGCATCACGCCCTTGGTCTGCGAGCCCTCGCCGCCGTGGCAGGTGGTGCAGCCGAACGTCTCCGGGTTGTGCTCCTTCACCAGCAGGTCCCAGCGGTGCGGGTGGGTGCGGAAGACGGGCTTCACGTCGTACGGATTCGTCTTCGCCGCGTCCTCGAATGCCGCGACGGTGTCCTTGTCGGAGCAGGCGGTGGCGACCCGTTCGTCGAGCGGCTTCTCCGGATGCTTGTCTTCTTCCATCGCGAGCAGCCCCGGATTCGTCGAGTGTCCGTTCCACTCGGCCTTCTTCTCCACCAGCGGCGCACCACTCGCATCCTTCAGGACCATTTTTGTCCGCGGCAGCCAGCGGGCATTCGGTCGCCTGCGCCGGGTCCATCGGCGGCGGCTCCGCCGGCGGCGTGTACCCGCCGATCGGGGTCGCCCCCGGCTCGGGCGGCACGTCCTCGCAGATCGCGTCGTGGATCTTCTGGTACGCGTCGATCACCTCGGTATCGACCGCGTACTGCGCCTTCATGTCGGCTTCAGAAAGCTGCGCTTTCTTCGCCGACAGCACTTCCCACGGCGCGGAGTATCCGCCCTTGTTGACGCCGACGTGGCAGTTCTGGCAGCGGTCGACCGTCTCCGAACCCCATGAGTTTCTGAGGTTTTTTATCCAGTATTGCTCCATCTGCGGAAACTTACCCAGCCCGGAGTAGGCCTCCAGCCGCTTGTCGATGTCGAGGATCGGCTTCTCGATCGCGTCGATCTTCGTCTGCGCGTCGTCGCGCCGCTTGACGAACGCCAGCCGCGCCGCCGTCGTCTGCTTGTGGCGCTCGATGGCTTCGTTGTAGATGCGCGTCTTCTCGTCGATCTGCTTCTGCAGCTTGTCGAACTCGGCCTGCTGCTTCTGCTCTTCCTTGTCGTTGCCCTCGTGGCGCGCCTCGCGCAGCTTGTAGTAGACCGCGTCCTGCCGCGACTTGACGAAGCCGAGGTAGAGCTTGCCCTCCGCTTCCTTGATGCGCGCGTCGTCGTCCGCCTTGACGGAAGCGTCGTACTCGCGCCGCTGCTCCTGGTTTCCCGAGATCGCGTCGGTCGCGGCCTTCAGTTCCGCTTTCAATTCATCAAGCTGCTTCTTGCTTTCCGGCGCATCGAGGCGCTTCTGGGCGCGGTCGCGATCGGCGCGCAAGTGCGCCTCTTCGAGGCGGAAAAACTCGCGCTGGTAGTTCTTCCACGGCCGCCGCGGCACGACCTCGTCGTAGACCGACCATGCCGTCGTCAGCGCGATCAGCACGGCCAGGCCGACGAAGGGCCACTTCATGCTCTGCAACTCGAGAGGTCTTCTCGCCATGTCGTCAGATGTTCAAGATGTTCGGGATGACCAAGACGTATTTGATGTTGAAGCTGAGCCTCAGGATCATCTTCACCAGCACGCCCGACATGATCATGAACAGCGTCGCGACGATGCCGTAGCGGGCCAGGCCGAGCGACTTGAAGAATGGACGGTCCTTCTTCCACTGCCAGACCGCGCCCGGCACGCCCACCAGCCAGCCCACGACCAGGATCGCGCCGAGCAGCATGGCGCCCATCTCGCTGCGGATGCCGAGGAAGTACGGCAGGTCGATGTTGGTCAGCGGCACGACCTTGTGCGGGTCCCAGTAGTCCCACGGCATGAACAGGTTCCACCCGGGTCCGCGGAAGAAGACGCCGATGGTGATCATGCCCACCCACATCCCGAGGAAGCCGACGAGGAACGTGGCGATGGCGAACTTGCGCTCGCTCCAGGTGTAGTACCCGTTGCCGCGCGGGTTGATGTCGATGTACGGGATGACCATCAGCCCGACGATGATCAACGACGGCAGGAGCACACCGGCGATCCACGGGTCGAAGTAGACCAGCATTTCTTGAAGACCGAGGAAGTACCACGGCGCCTTCGACGGGGATGCTCCACACCAGCAGCACTAGCAGCAACACGCAGCCGGCGATGAACTCGGCGCGCACCAGGTACGGCCAGGTGTGGACCTTGTCGGGCAGGTCGGCTGCCGGAAGCGCGGCGCGAGCGCGCCCCGCCGTGACCTTGACTTCATCCTGGTCCTGAATGATCGCCGGATTTTCCGCCATGTTTTTAGAGCGGCCCCGAAATGCCGCCGTCCTTACGGATGCGCCAGAAGTGCAGGATCATCAGGATCGACGCGATGATGGGAATGAAGATGCAGTGCAGCACGTAGAACCGCAGCAACGTCGCCGAGCCGACCACCGTTCCCGCCGTCAGGAGCGCGCGCGCGTCGTAGCGCGGCGTCATCCCGAGTTGCGGTCCGAAGGGGCCTTCGTTGCCGAGCAGCGGCGTGGCGCGCGCCATGTTGGTGCCGACGGTGACCGCCCAGATCGCCAGCTGATCCCACGGCAGCAGGTAGCCGGTGAAGCTCAAGAGAAGCGTCAGCGTGAGCAGGTTCACGCCGACGACCCAGTTGAATTCTCTCGGCGGTTTGTAGCTGCCGGTCATGAAGACCCGGAACATGTGCAGCCAGATGAAGATGACCATGCCGTGCGCCGACCAGCGGTGCATGTTGCGCATGATCATCCCGAAGGGGACGTCGAAATCGAGGTACTTCACGTCCCAGTACGCGTACTCGCCGGTGGGCCGGTAGTAGAACATCAGCACCACGCCGGTGACGACGGTGCAGAGATAGAGCAGGAACGTGAGTCCGCCCGCGCACCACGTGTGCCGGTAGCGGATGCCGTGCCGCCGCATCTTCGACGGGTGCAGGTGCAGCCAGACGTTGGCGCTGACCTGCAGCACGCGGTTGCGCGGCGTGTCGGCGTAGCCGTGGCGGAAGATCGACCGCCACACGTAGTTGTTGGTGAGCAGCTTGCCGATCGAATTCCCGTTGTCGGGCACGGTTTTAGACTCCGCTGTACTTGACGTAAGCGTTCGGATCGTCCCACTGGCCCAGCTCGTAGCGGTAGCGGAACGCCTTGTCGACGATCAGCTGGCCGTCGTCGCCGAGCGCGATCTTGACCCGCTCGAGCGGCCGCGGCGTGGGCCCTTCGAAGTTGACTCCGTCCTTGGTGTACCCCGAGCCGTGGCAGGGGCACTTGAACTTGTTCTCCGGGCCCAGCCAGCGCGGCGTGCAGCCGAGGTGCGTGCAGATGCCGAGCAGCGCGTAGATCATGTTCGGCATGCGCACGATCCAGACCCGCTGCGACTTCATCCACTTCTCGGAGACGTCGCCGACGGCGTACTCGGTCGGGTAGCCGGCCTTGAAGCTGGTGGGCGGCTCGAAGAGGACGCGAGGAAAGAGCATGCGCACGATGGCCGCGCCGCTCACCGCGAAGCAGGTGAGGATGGCGCCCCACCCGGCCAACGAGGCGAGGTCGCGGCGGGACCAGATGAAGTGCCCGCTCTCCGCTTCGGGGATGCCTGGATTTCCGCCCGGCATGCAGTTTCCTCAGGAAGTTGCGCCACTCCCATTTGCATG
>VBLM01000653.1 GCA_005879095.1 Deltaproteobacteria bacterium | reverse complement strand
TCGCCGCGATGCCGCTGATGCTCGCCGGCACCGAGGAGCAGAAGAAGAAGTGGCTGACCACGCTGACCGAGGCGCCCATCTTCGCTGCCTACGCGTGCTCCGAGCCGGACGCCGGCAGCGACGTCGCGGGCATGCGGACCACGGTGCGCAAGGTCGGTGATGAATATGTAATGACAGGTCAGAAGCGCTGGATCACCAACGCCCGATATGCCAACTGGTACACCGTCTTCGGCCGCATCGGAGACGTGAAGGATCGCCACAAGGGCATCACCTGTTTCGTCGTCCCGCGCGACGCGCCCGGCGTCTCGGTCGGCAAGAAGGAAGACAAACTCGGCCAGCGCGCTTCCGACACCTCCGACGTCATCCTCGAGGACGTGAAGCTGACCAAGGCCAATCTGGTGGGCGAGGAGGGCCAGGGTTTCAAGGTCGCGATGAAGACGTTCGATCGATCGCGGCCGTGGATCGCGGCGGGCGCGACCGGCATCATGCGCCGCGCGCTCGACGAATGCCGCCGCTACGCGCTGGAGCGGAAAGCCTTCGGCCAGCCGATCGCGCAGTTCCAGGCGGTCCAGTTCATGCTCGCCGAGATGGCAATGAAGTACGAAGCCACGCGTCTCCTGATGCTGAAAGCCTCGTGGAACATCGGCCAGGGCAAGCTCGACGCGATCGAATCCTCGTACGCCAAGGCCTTCGGCGCCGACAGCGCGATGGCCGTCGCCACCGACGCCGTCCAGATCTTCGGCGGCTACGGGTATACGAAGGAATACCCGGTCGAAAAACTGATGCGTGACGCGAAGCTGCTGCAGATTTACGAAGGCACGTCGCAGATCCAGCGCATGGTCATCGCCCGGAATCTGCTGGCGCAGGGGCAGTAGCTGCGAGCCGCGGCGTTCGCCGTTCTCTTCGCTTGCCGGAACGCGGCGCCGGGTGCGCCCGACGGGGGCCGCGCATTGCAGCCCGGCGTCGACTGGGCGCAGGTCGCCGCCAGCGTCTACCTCGCGGGAGAGGAATACCAGGAGAGCCGCGAACTGGAGGGCGGCCTCGAACGCCGCCGCCCCGCGATCGAACGGTTGCTCGCGCAGACTCCCGCGCCCGATGCCGAGGTGGCGCGCGACATCGCCGAGCTGCAACGCAGGCTCCGCGGCCCGGTGGACTATGAATTCCCACTGGAATGCAAGCACGTGGCGGCGCACATCGAAGAGCGGGCGAAGCTCTCCAGGACGCCGGCATCGAAGCCGAGTCTCGAGCACGGCGCGCAAGTCTACGCGGCCGCGTGCGCCGCCTGTCACGGCAAAGCTGCCGACGGCGAGCAGCCCCGGGTGACGCTCGATCCGCCGGCCGCTGATCTCCTCCACGCGGAGAAGAGCTGGCGGCCGTACGACATGTTCGCGCGAGTCACGTACGGAGGGCTGGAAACGGCGATGCCTTCGTTCGGCGACGCGCTCAGCGCGCAAGACCGCTGGGATCTGGTCTTCTGGCTCTTCGCCTCGCGCTGGCCGCCGTGCGCGCGGCCGAATGCGCCGGTGCTCTCCGCTTCCGAGCTGGCGCTCTCGAGCGACTTCGACCTCTCGAACAAGGTCCCTTACGACGCCATCGCCTGCGTGCGCCGAAATTTCACGGCGCCGGCGCCATCGCCGGCCGCGCGATGAAGCCGTAATAGATCCGGCCGGTCCCGAAGAGCGCGAACAGCGCCACCACGACCCAGCCGCCCGGATTCAGAATGCCGCGCAGGCACGCGGCTGCGCAGAGCACGGTCGAGATTGTGTCGATGAGACCGTGCGCCCGGGTGATGGCGAGGCCCTGCGGTGTCGCCACGTGATCGCGCGTCCACCAGAGCAGCGGCGCCTGGCCGAGCACGAACGCGCCGAGCAGCCGCGCGAGAAATTCCCCGGCCGCGTCGGTCTGCACGCCGTACAGCGTGAAGAGCAGCTGTGGGGCAGCGACCAGAACCACGCCGAATGCGCCCGCGACCCACGTATCGACGGTGAAAATCGTCCTGTGCATGACCGGAGCCTCCGCGCTAGAACCTGGGCATGAAACCTATCCTCATTGCGCTGGCGTTGGCGAGCGCCCCGGCCTTTGCCCACGAGCACGGCGAACACGCGAAGAAAGGCCAGCATCAGGACGCTCCGCGCTCGTTCGACAAGCAGCCGCCCGAGGGAACCTGGGCGCGCTGCCCCGTCTCGGGCGACGTTTTCCGGGTCAGCTCCGAGACGGATTTCGTCACGTACGAGGACCGCGTCTATGCATTCTGCTGCCCTGACTGCAAACCCGATTTCGTCAAGGATCCGGGCAAGTACGCAGACAAAAAACCATCGTAACTCCCGTCGCTTGGCGCGAGGACGTCGGCCAGTTGACCGAACCTCTTGGAGGAGTGGGGCAGTGTGTGTATGCTCGTCCACCCTGCACTCCAGCCTCGCGAGCCTCGCACCATGGAAATCGAACTCAGCGAAGAACAGAGGCTACTTCGCGACACGTGCAGGGAGTTCGCCGATCGGGAGCTGAAGCCCAACGCGAAGCGCTGGGATCGCGAGCACAAGTTTCCCAAAGAAGCGGTCGAGAAGGCGTTCGAGCTCGGCCTCGGCGGCGTGGCCGTCCCGTCCGAGTGGGGCGGCGCGGGCATGGACAACGTCGCGTACGCGCTGGCGATCGAGGAGATCTCCCGCGGTTGCGCCAGCGTCGGCGTCACGTTGAGCGTCAACAACTCGCTCTACTGCGATCCGGTCCTCAAGTACGGCACCGACGAGCAGAAAGAGCGCTGGCTCAAGCCATTCGCCCGCGGCGAAAAGCTCGGTTGTTTCGGGCTTACCGAGCCGCAGGCGGGGTCCGACGCGGCCGAGCAGCGCACCACGGCGTCACGAAAAGGTGACCTGTATTACATCAACGGGACAAAGAACTGGATTACGAATGGTCCCGTGGCCGACGCGATCGTGCTCTTCACGATGACTGACCTCTCCAAGGGCACCAAGGGCATCACCGCCTTCGTCGTCGACACGAAGACGCCGGGTTTCCTGCGACAGAAGGCGGACGAGAAGCTCGGCATCTGCGCCAGCCCGTCCTGCACCATCTTCTTCGAGAACATGGAAGTCCCGGTCGCCAACCGCCTCGGCCAGGAGGGCGAGGGGTTCAAGATCGCCATGAGCACCCTCGACGGCGGCCGCATCGGCATCGCCGCGCAGGCCATCGGCATCGGCCGCGCGGCTTTCGAAGAGGCGCGCGACTACTCGAAGGTGCGCAAGACGTTCGACGTCCCCATCTCGCAGCACCAGGCGATTCAATTCATGCTCGCCGACATGGCTACGGAGCTCGACGCGGCCCGGTTGCTCACGCTCCGGGCCGCCGCGTTGAAAGACAGGGGCGTGCGCCACACGCGCGAGTCGGCGATGGCCAAGCTCTACGCCAGCGAAGCCTCGAATCGCGTCGCCGACAAGGCCGTCCAGATCCACGGCGGCATGGGCTACTCGAAGGAGCTCGACGTCGAGCGCCATTTCCGCGACGCGCGCATC
>VBLM01000654.1 GCA_005879095.1 Deltaproteobacteria bacterium | reverse complement strand
TCCCGACGGCCGGTTCAACACGCCCGACGACGTCGGGCGAAAGCTCGCTGAGGTCGTCGCCGGCCTCGGCGACATCGCGATCGCCGGCGAATTCGCGGCGTTCTTCGACACCGGGTCGTCGCTCGGCCGCCAGGTTCAGCTGGTCCACGGCTTCGACGGACCCGTCATCACGTTGACGAATCATTACTCCGCGAAGAGCTCGCTCGCGCTCGAGTCGACCGGCCGGGTCTTCTGGGTCGACGACTTGTTCGCGCCGCCGGGGATCTTCGTTCGGGCTCCGTAAAAATGTGCCGGGGTGGGCCCACATAGACCCACCCCGGCGAGGCAGCAGCCAACTGCCCTTTGAAACGGTACTTAGCGGCCCACCTTCGCCAGCGCGCGCTTGCGGCGCCGCGAGAAGGCGAACAGCGCCAGCGCCGGGATCGCCAGCCAGGCCGACTGGACGCCCGAGCTGGAGCATCCGCCGCCCGACCCGATGCCCGCGACCTTCGTCGCCGGAGTCGTGCTCGTCCCGTCCGGCGTGGTGCAGGCCGTCGTGGTGCAGTCGGTCGACCCGCCCCCGGACGTGTTGCCGCCAGTGTTGGCCGGCGGGGTGGCCGGCGCGTCCTTGCCCAGCGCGTGGAGGATCAGCGCGGCCAGCTCGACGCGCGCGTTATCGAGCGCGGCGGGCGAGGTCGTGGCCTGGTACGTCTTCGGGTACACGCCCTGTGCAATGGCCAGCGCCTGCGCGCCGAGGCCGAGCGTGGAAGCCAGGTGCAACAGCTCGTAGTCCTCCATGCCGTCGCGCAGACCCTTCAAGCGGATCGACTCGACCGGGATCTCGGTGCTGCCGCCGATCTTCGCCGGGGTGCCCGGGTAGAAGAGCGTGCCGTCGCCGGTGCCGCCGAAGTTGGCCTGGGTCACCCACGGGTCGCCGGTGAAGTACGCCATCGTGGTCTCGTAGTAGAGCTCGCCCTGCATGTTGTACGAGTACGACATCCACTCCATCGCGCGGTTGCGGGTCGCGTCCGAGTCGACCGCGTAGGTCGGCCAGCCGGACTCGCCGGTGCCGTCGCGGCCGCCGCCCACGGCGGAGCAGCCGAACGACATGCAGCTCTGGTACCACCACACGTTGCTGCCGTACTTCGCGCGCTGGTTGCCGGCGAACTGGCCGCTGCCGGGCTTGCCGTCGACGTAGTTGACGACCGGCGTGTAGAGGTCGATGCCGGAGACGCCCTGCGCCTTGGCTTCATCGGTGGTGGTGGTCACGAGCGTGGCGACAGAGGCGTCGCCGGCGCGGGTCCAGCCCTTGGCGGCGACGTGGTCGTGCCAGGCCTTGACCTGGGCCGCATTGGCCGCCTGCGGGCCGTTGACGGCGAGCGAGGTCAGCTTCGCGCCCTTGAGGCGGGTCGGCGCGGTGCCGTCGAGGAACGGACCGGCGTATTGATCGAAGGCCGCCCAGTTCTGGTTGCCGCTCGAGTCGACCGTCGAGGTGTAGTACGGGGTGTGCAGCGTGAGGTGGTTGTCGAGCGCCGCCTGCACGTAGCGCGCGCGCAGCGCCAGGTCCGAGGCGCCGCCGTTGCAGCCGCCGTCGCCGTGGCCCACGCAGGGGCCGTTCCACGCCAGGCCGAAGGCCGAGCGCAGCGTCGAGGTCGAAGGGATGGCGAAGTCCCACACGGTCAGCGTGACCGGCACGTCGACTTTGACGCCACCGGTGACGTGGAGGACGCCGGTGTAGGCGCCGGCCGGGGTCCCATCCGGAGCGTGGACGTCGACCAGCACCGCGCGGCTCTCGCCGGCGGGCACGTCGAAGGGGAACGCGTTGCGCTTCTCGCCGGCGATCGGATCGACGTCCGGCACCAGCGCGTCGGGCCACATGCCCGCGGCGCCGTCGCCGCCGGTCTGGCTCAGGACGTTGAGCAACGCCTCCCTATAAAGGACCAGGTCGCGGCCGCTGATGGTGTGGCCCTTGCCGTCGTTCAGGCCTTCGATCGACATCGAGACGCCCGAAGCGGCGCCGGTGACGACCACCTGGAACGACTCGAACTCGTTCTGTGCGGCGGCGATGCTGGCGGCCGTCGGCGCGCCGGCAGCGGGCTGCACGGAGGGGCGGATCTTCTGTGCTGCCGGGGCCACCCATACCTGAGCGGCGCTTGCGGAACCGGCGATCAATGCAGTTACGGCGAGTGCGAAGAACTGGGGGAGCGACTTCATGCAGTGCCTCCTTGGTTGGCTGCTTCTCGGAACGACAGGCTTCTCTCGTTCCGGCAGCCCAACGGAGGGGGCTTGCGGGTTCTTCCATGGCCCCTGTGCGGCGCCGTGCGCAGAACTGGGCGGTTATCGGGTCAACGGGGTGTCGTGCGGGCGTTGTCCTACAGAGCGGCACTTCCGGCTCCTGAGGCCGTACAGGGCCTGAATCGGGCGTCCGTACGCGTCAGCCACCGATTTGTCGCTCTCCAGGCCACCCGGGACCTGCACCGTGCTTCCTCCACGAGGGGCCGAGCGCATGCTGTGCGCTATCTCACGTTGTCCGAAAGCCGATGGGCGGGCGGCTTCTCGCCCACCCGGCAGTGCTTACCCTTCCGGCCATGCAGAGCGGCGTGATGACGCTGGCGCCCGAGCAGTCTGCGCGGCGCTGGCAGGCGGAGACGGCGGGGAAAGTGGCCTTCTGGGCGACGGCGCTGTTCGCCGCGCAACTCTATCTCTCACCGGCGCAGTGGTTCCCGGTGCTGGAGCCGCTGCACCACGCGGCCATCCTCTCGGCGCTGGGCCTCGCCGCGCTGATGGTGAGGCGCGTGCTCAGGAACCAGCCGCTCTGGATGGGGTGGCGCAGTGCGCTCCTCGGCGTCTACGCGGCGGAAGCGGTGCTCTCGCCGTCGTGGTCGATGGACCCGCACTCGAGCGTGATCGCGGCGGCCGAGGTC
>VBLM01000114.1 GCA_005879095.1 Deltaproteobacteria bacterium | reverse complement strand
CTCCGATCGAGGCCGACAACCGCGTCCGAGGAGCGCGACAGCTCGAACAACCCGCGCCCTACTCCGCAGCCGATCTCGAGCGTCTGGGCGACCCGCGGCCGATCGCGCAGCTTCAGCGCCAGCGCCTCGAAGCCGGTCTCCCACGCCGGCAGATAGCTCGAGAGCTGCTCCACCATGTGCGGCAACGGCGCGCCATCGGGCCCGGCCGCGGCCAGTGCCGCGAGCGCTTCCGGCTCGCCCAGCGGGGCAAAGAACCCGAGCGCATCAGTCTGCGCAAGATCCCGCAACAACACAGGAATTCCGTCGAGCAGCGGATATTCGCGCGCGCAGCCGCGACAGCGAAGCAGGTCGCCGTCGCGATCGACCGTGTAGAGCTCGAGACCGCGCTCGGTGTGGCGCCGGCAGGCGGGACAAACAAGATCCATGCTCAAACGTAGCCGCTGACTCGCCTTCGGCGAGGGCGGCTAGGCCATCTCCGCCAGCAGCTTTTTCGCCGCGGGGTAGTCGGGCCAGATGAGAAGCGCGTCGCCCGCCATCCGCTTCGCCTCTCGCCGCGCGCCGCCGTCCTGCTCCTTCTTCCACCGCTCCCACTGCTCCTTCGCGTCCGCGATCTACCCTTCGACCTCGCCGCGCAGCTCGCCGGTGCGGTTCGGGTTGATGAACGGCCCGCTCGTCTTCCCGCTGGTCGCGGCGTCGCCGACCTTGAACGGGTGCGGCGCCCGCTTGCCGTCGCGGTAGCGCACCAGGACCGCGTACCACCCGCGCGACTCGCGGGGGGTCACGTTGTCGAGCACGCACATCACCGACGGCGCGACCGCGGCCGCGGTGGTGAAATCGGCCTTGCCGGCGAGCGCGTCGGCCAGCTCCTCGCCGAAGATCTGGTGGTCAGGTCTGGGTCGCGCCCTGCATGCGCACGTCGAGCGGGTCAGTCAGCGGGATCGTCGACGGCTGCGGCGGCGGTTCGGCCGACGCGCTCGACGACGACTCGGAGCGGCCCTCGGAAGCGCGACTCTCCGATCGCGCCGCGGGCGCAGCCGCCGCCGGAGCAGCCGCCGCGGCCGGCGCAGGGCGCGGGGGCGAGGCGGCACGCGCGGGCGGCGTCTCCGGCGCGGTGGCCGGCGCCTCTCCCGCCGCGCGTGCACGGGCCTCGCGCTGTGCGCGTTTGCGCGCTTCCATCGGGTCCTCGGCTGCCGCAGCCGGAGCGGCCCGCGATGCAGCCGGCGCCGCAATCGGCCTCGCCGACGCCGACCCGGCCGCCTCGGGAGGCGGCTTGATCCGGTACGACCCGGTGCTCATGCGCATCTTCACCGCCGAGAGATGGAATGAGTCGGCAGCGCCGCCGTCGGGCACCGCACGGAAGCGCGCCGCCTTGACCGAGCCGTCGTCGAAGATCATCGCCACGCCGTAGTGGCGCGCCTCGCCCTGCGGGGTGATGTCGTCGACGATGGAGCGCACCTCGGCGCCCACTTTCGCGACGAAGCACTGCTCGGTGCCGTTGAGGGTGGCCGCCGCCTCCAGCTCTTCGGGAGAGAGCCGTTTCTGGGCGACGAAGATCTGGTACGCCGACACTCCATCGAGCGCGGTCCAGGTGAGAGCCATTCCGTTCGGGCTTTGCCGCTGCGGAACCAGGACGACGTTGAGTGGCATGGTGAGTCTCCGGCTGGGCCGTAGACGATATCAGAACTGGTCAGCGCCGGGCGCGCGCGACCCAGGCTTCGACGTCCTCCAGCTTGCGGGGAAAGTCGGCTGTCAAGAGCCTCCACTTTCCATTGGGGAGGATGAGAACCTCGTCCTCGATGCGCACGCCGAACCCGCGCTCGGGCAGGTAGATGCCCGGCTCGACGGTGATGATCGCGCCGGCCGGCAACGGCTGGCTGCCGAAGCCGACGTCGTGCACGTTGAGGCCCATGAAGTGCCCGAATCCGTGGATGAATTTCTCGAGGTAGCCGGCGCGCTTCAGCGATTGCTCGGCGACTTCCTGGAGGTCGACCATCGCTACGCCCGGCTTGATGGCGGCGAAGATGTCCTCCTGGGCCTGGTAGACCGCGCGGTAGACCTTGGCCTGCTCCTCGGAGAACTTGCCGCTGACCGGGTACGTCCGCGTCACGTCGGCGGCGTAGCGGCCGTATTCGGCGGCCGAGTCGATCACCACCACGTCCCCGTCGCGCAGGATGCGCGAGTTCTTTCCCCAGTGCAGGACCGCGCCGTTCTCGCCGCTGCCGACGATGGGGCCGTACGAGAGCCCGGTCGCACCGGCGCTGAAGAAGCCGAACTCCATCTGCGTCTGCACGTCGCGCTCGCTCACGCCGGCGACGGTGGCTCGCGCGGCTGCCTCGTGACCGGCGCGGGTCGCGGCGATGGCCTGCTCCATCAGCGCGATCTCCTCCGGCCCGTGCGCCTCGCGCAGCCGGGTCAGCAGATCGCGCTTGTAGACGAGCTTCAAGCCGAGCGCGCCTGCCGCCTGCCGCGGCGCCTGGACGTCGTTGCGCTCGTCCTTCAGCGTATCAGCCGGCGCGAGGATGGCGAGGCAGTCGTGCAGCGGCGGCGCGCCGAGCAGCGCGTTGCCGCCGTTGCCGCGGACCACGTAGTCGACGCCGTACTTCTCCTTCAGGGCCGGCGAGATCGGGTCGCGCGGACCGGTCCATCGCTCCAGTTCCGGATCGCGCGGCTTCAGGAAGAGAACCTGACGGCGGTATTTCGCCTTGGGAAAGAGGACCAGCCAGGCATCGGGCTCGTTGACGCCCGTCAGCCAGTAGAAGTCGTCGTCCTGGCGGAATTCGCTCACTGGCCCGGGCGGCGCGGCCCCCTGCGCGGCGATGGCGGTGGCGCAGCCGCCCAGTTCCTTCATCACCCGCTCGCGCCGCTCCCGATAGACGGAGGCGGGCAAGTCTGGTGGAGGTTGTGGGTTCGGGTGGGAGAAGGCCAGCAAAAGGGCAATCAGCATGGCGCCCGCAAGCTAGCATTGACATCCCTGAAATGCTGGTCTATTCCGCCCGCGCTCGAACACCTGGGGGCCCCCGCATGGCGCGCGACCTTGGCACCAAGTACATCTGCTTCAAGTGCGGCACCAAGTTCTACGACCTGAAGAAGCCGGTGCCCTCCTGCCCGAAGTGCGGCGCCGACCAGCGCGAGGCGCCCGTGGCCAAGCCGCAGACGGCACGCCAGCAGCGTGCGGCGGCGGCAAAGGAAGCCGAAGAGGCCGAGGCGCCGGCCGCGGAAGAGGCCGAGACGGACGACGAAGAGGACGAGAAGGAAGAGGCGAGCGACGACGAGTAGCGCTTGACGTGCACGTGGCACGTGCACCGGCACGTGTCACGGACACGTGAACGTGTACCTGACCGTGCACCTGACCGTGGACGCGAGACGTACCGAGCCAAGCCCGTGTTGATCGCGGAAACTCCGTTCCAGCCCCCGAAGGGGGCTTAACCGTTCTTGATCGCGTGAGGCTAGACCCGGGCTTCAGCCCGGGGCGGCGCACCGCGGGGAGATCGTGGTCGCGAATCAGCGATCGTGCTCGTGCGCACCGTCTGGCGACGGCGCGGGGGGTGGTACGGGGGGCGGCAGCCCCCTGTACAGGTCGGCGGCGCTGTGCGCCGCCGCCGCCCCTAAAAAATCGGCGAAAATATGGGCAATGCCGCGGCATATCGCCGGCCGACCTCGTGGCACACCCGTGCAAAATGTGGACACGTACCAATTTCCGCGCGTTGCGGCCGGCGTGAGCGAAATTGTTACATGTCCCCATTTTCCGGCAGCGGGTAGCCGTTTTTAAGCGGCCTTCTCGACCCGTGAATTCT
>VBLM01000652.1 GCA_005879095.1 Deltaproteobacteria bacterium | reverse complement strand
TCGACGGCGAAGCTGCGGCAGCCGGGCGGCGCCAGCGCCGGGTTGACCTGGCTGGGCGAGCCGATCCGGTAGAAGGGGAACCGGGCCTCCGGAAAATACGCCCAGTGAAACGGCTCGCCGCCGCTCTCCCGCGCCCCGATCTCGACCACCGTCACCGAGACCGCCTGCAGCCACGATGCCGCCTCGCGGACGGCCGCCGGCGCGTCGGCGAGGATGCGGACGACGGCCGGCAGCGGAATCGTCAGCACCAGCCGCTCGAACGAGATCTCTTCGCCGGTCGCCAGCGTCACGTGCCGGCGGCCGGGATCGATCGATTCGACTCGAGCCGAGGTTCGCAGATCACCGGAGAGATCCTTGACCAGACCGCGCGCCAGCGATTCGATCCCGCCCTGGCGCGGATACCAGAAGGTCGCGTTGTACCCGACTTCGTCGCGCGCCAGACCGAGCGCCCCGCGCACCACGTCGTCCAGCGAGGGCCGGGGGATGAACCGTCCGCCCCACTCCGGCGACAGCTCTTCGCAGGAGACCGTGTAGAGCTTCTCGTTGTACGGGAACATGAAATGGCGAGCGAACCCGTCGCCGAGGTTCCGCAAGATGAAGTCCGCGGCGTTGCGCAGCGGCCGCTCGGTGTCGCGCTTGACGAAACCGATCAGGCAGTCGGCCACCGTCTGAGCCGGCAGTCCGTGCAGATGGAACTGGTAAGGAAAGGTGGTCCAAACACCTTCGCTGTAGATGAGCGCGCGCCGCTGCACTTCGAGGATGTTTCCCGCCAGCCACCGCTCCGAAATCAGCGCACGCATCTCCGGATCGCGCGCGTGCAGCCAGTGACCGGTCCAGTCGAACGAGAAACCCTCGACGAGGTCGGTCCGGACCAGTCCGCCGAAGCGATCGTCGGCTTCCAGCAGCGTGAACTCCTGCCGCAGCTCGCGCGCGCAGGACAGCCCCGCGAGCCCGCCGCCGACGATGATGGTCCGTGCCATCGGCCCCGCCTCTATCACGAAAACACTGGCTGTTTCGTTGGCGGACCCGGCTTCGGGATGCTAGCGTGCTCCTCTCATCATGAGCGAGATGCTGTCCAGCCTCGAGCACCTCGTCCGCAAGCACCGAGCGGGAACGGTCCTGTTCCGCGAGGGCGAGCGCGGCTCGACGATGTACGTGATCCGGTCGGGAAAGGTGAACATCTGGAAGCACATCTCCGACACCGAGCTCACGCTGGGCGTGCTGGGGCCGGGTGAGTTCTTCGGTGAGATGGCGCTGCTCGAAGGCCTGCCGCGATCGGCGGGGGCCACGGTGGTCGAGGACGCGAACTTGATCGAGCTGGAGCAGGCCGCGTTCGAGACGCTGATCCGCAAGAACGGCGAGATCGCGCTGCGTTTGATGCGGCGGCTCAGCTCCCGTCTGCGCGAGGCCGATCGGCAGATCCAGGCCCTCATGTCCCGTTCCGGCGCGGCGCGCGCGCTGTCGCTGGTTTCCAACATCGCCGAGCCGGACAAGAAAGGTCGCCGCTACCTGCCCGAGGACCTGACGCCCGACGCCGTCACCAACCGCGTCGGCCTGAGGGGCGAAGAGGCGAAGCGGGTCCAGAAGACGTTCGAGAAGTCGGGCCTCCTCGTCCGCGACGGCAACCGCTGGGCGCTCGGGCCGGATCAGCTGATCAAGGATTTTCTCCTCTACGTCGAGATGCAGGAGCAGTACGACCCGCTCAACCTGCACCAGCTGGCCGAGCTGGCCGGCCTGAACGACGAGGATGCGGCGCAGATCGCGCGCCGGGTGATGGACGCGCGGCTCAAGGACGCGCGCAAGGGTTCGCAGGAGCTGGTGGACACCTACAGCACGTATCTCGCCCTCAAGCAGCGGTTCGAGTATGCCGAGGACTGACAGCGCGTGAAGATCACCTGCCCAAACTGCTCCGCGGCGTACGAGCTGGACGACGCGCGCGTTCCGCCGGCGGGGCTCTCGATCAAGTGTCCGAAGTGCAAGAACCCGTTCACCGTGCATCGGCCCAAGCCGGGCGAGACGGCGGCGAAGGTCGTCGCCAAGGGTCCGGTGCCCTTGCCGGGCCAGGCCGGAGCCAAGCCGGCCGCGGCGAAAGCGCCTGCCGCGGGACGGCCGCCGGGCGCGGGCAAACCGCCGGGCGCGGTGCCGTTGCCGGGATCGGGCCAGCAAAAAGCGGCGCCGGCTGTTCGAGCCGCGCCGACCGTGAAGGGTGCGGTGCCGCTGCCGGGTCTCGGCGACGGCGCGCCTCCGCCGGCTGCTCCGTCCGCGCAGCTGGACGCGGCGGGCGCGGTGCCATTGCCGGGTCTCGACGAGGGCATGGAGCACACGGCGATGGATTTCCGTCCCCCGCCGATCCCGCCTTCGAGCGCGCCTCCGCCGAGCAACGCCCCGCCAGTGGACATGGGCGCCGTGCCACTGCCGGGGCTCGACGACATCCTGCCTCCGCCCCCGCCCGCGCAAAAGCAGACGGAGGCGGACCCCTTCGCCAACCTCGATCTCGGCGCGGAGCAGGCGGCGCCGCGGCCGCCACCGAGCGCGCCGCCGAAGAGCGCGCAGGCCGAGGACGTGTTCTCGGTGGACATGCCGGAGGCGCCACCGCCTCCTCCGCCGTCGAAGCCGGCCACGGTCCGGGACGACGGGACGAACTTCGACTTCGTCGAGGCGCCGCCCAGGCCGCCGCCGCCGATGATCGCCAAGGGAGCCGAGAAGGAAGAGACGCTTTCGCTCGACGAAGGCCCCCAGCCGGGCGAACCCACCGACGCGAAGAAGGCCGAGAAGGATCGCAAGAAGCAAGAGCGCGCCGAGCGGGCCGAGAAAGACCGCGAGAATCGCGCCCGCCGCAAGGCCGCGCGCGGTCCGGGCGTGCTGCAGGCCACGGTCCTTCCGGCGATGCGCGATGGTTTCGCCTCGCTCAAGGAGCCGAAGCGCATGGTCGCGGCGCTGGTGATCGCGACCCTGATCATCTTCGTGGTGATGGGTTTCCGCGCGCGGCGCACGCCGGCCGGATTCTTCTGGGCGAACAAGTACTTGCCTTCGAAGAAAGCGGCTACCGCGGCCGAGGCCAAGGTGATCGAGAAGGGCATGGAGAGACTGGGGCAGGGCGACTTCGCCGGCGCGCGCGAGGCGGTCGGCGCCGCGGCCCAGCTGATCGCCGTGCTGCCCGACGACGAGGACGTGAAGTCCTTCTTCGTCCTGGCCGCTTCCGAGCTCAAGCTGGAATACGGGCAGGTCGGCGGCGACTGGGACCAGGCCAAGCGGGTGGTCGAGAAGATCAAGGGCACGCGCCCGCCGCAGAACCGCGCGCGCGCGGCTTTTGCGCTGGCCAGCGGGGACGCGGCCCGCGGCAAGCAGATCCTCGCGCCCCTGGGCGACACGCCCAACTGGGACCTGGAATCGGTCTGGCTGTTCGCGCAGTCGCTGCTGCTTTCCGGCGAGCAGGTCCGCGCCGCGCAGGTGCTGGACAATGCCCTGCGGGTCCGGGCCGCGTCGACCAAGCTGCTGCTCCTGCGCGCCCGGGTGGCTCGCGACAAAGGGCAGATACCCGAGTCGGCCGGCTTCTTCGAGAAGGCGCTGGCGGCCTCGCCGGAAAACGGCCGGGCGATGGTCGAGCTGGCCAGTGTGCGGCTGCGGCAGGACGATCAGAAGTCGGCCGCCGAGCTTCTGGCGAGGACGCTCGACACCGAGGTGCGCAAGACGCTCGACGCCAGCGAAGAGGCGCGCGGGAACATGCTGCGCGGCAAGCTGGCGGCTGCCACGCACGACAACAAGGCGGCCGAAGCGGCCTTCGAACGGGCGGTGGCGCTCGATCCCAACTCGCCGAGGATCCACGAGGCGTACGGCGACTTCCGGCTCTCGCGGCGCGAGTGGGAAAAGGCCGCCCGGCAGTTCGAGGCGGCGATTGTGGCCGGCGGCGGCTCGTCGGCGGCGCATGCCGGCGCAGCCCGGGCGTACCTCGGCCTCAACCGTCTGCTGGAGGCCGACAAGGAGATCAACCAGGCGGTGGCCAAGGACGCCTCGGACGCCTCCTATATCTACTGGCAGGGCCGGGTGGCCGACGCCATCGGCAAGGGCGACGAAGCCTTCCGCAAGTACGACGCCGCGCTGGCGAAGAAGCCGGATCTGGTGGAAGCGCTGGCGGCGGAGGGCATGGTCTACATCGGGCGGCTGGAGAAGCCGAAAGCGGCGGAGAAGCTCGAGGCCGCGCTGAAAGTGCCGGAGGCGGGGCTCAGCTCGATGGAGGAAGAGGCGGTCAGCGACCTGGCCATCGCGCTCGGCGACAAGAAGCAGGAGCGGGATGCGTACATGCGCGCGCTGAAGAAGGACCCGGAGGACCCGCTCGCGCACGCCGGCATGGGCAAGTCGCTGGCTGCGGAGGGCGATCTGCCGGCGGCGCGCAAGGAGCTGGAGCTGGCGCTGTCGCAGGTCGATACCGACGCGTCGATGTACTACGAGTACGGCTCGCTCCTGCGCCGGATGGGCGACTCCGACGCCGCGCTGACCGCGCTGCGCAAGGCGGTCGAGCGCGGCCAGTTCGAGGAGGCCGAGGCGCAGCTGCGACAGGCCGTGCTCATGAACGACCGCTACACCGAGGGGCTCTTCTTCCTCGCCCGCGCGATGGCCGGGCGGAAGAACCTCGCTGAAGCGATCGACACGATGAAGAAGGCGGTCGAGATCGAGCCGGAAAACGCCGAGTACCTGTTCCATCTCGGGTTGATCTACGAGCAGGGCCAACAAGTTCAGGACGCGGTCGAGGCCTTCACGCACGCGATCGAGAAGAGCGCGAAGAACGCCGACGCGTTCGAACATCTGGGGCTCAATCTGATGGTGGAGAACCGGTTCAACGAAGCGGTGGCGGCTTTCAAGAAGGCGGCTGACCTCGATCCCAGGCGGGCGCGGCTGTGGGCCGAGGTGGGCGACGCCGAGCAGCAGGTGGGCGACGTCGACGGCGCCATCCGCGACTTCCAGAAGGCGCTGGCGCAGGATTCCAACCTGGTCGGCGTCTGGACCAAGCTCGGCATCGCTTACAAGGACAAGGACTGCAAGGGTTGCCGGACCAAGGCGCTCGACGCGTTGAAGCGCGCGACGCACGTCGACCCGGCCGACGCCACGGCGCACCACGAGCTCGGCTACATGTACAAGGACGACGGGCGGCGGAAGGAAGCGATCGCCGAGTTCCGGCGGTATCTCGAGCTGCGGCCGGACGCGGGCGACCTCTCCACCGTACAGGACGACATCTATTACCTGCAGGAGGAGTCGCGGCGCGCTCCATGATCTGGAGCGTGAGCGTCGATCTCGACGGGCTCGGTTGCTACGCGGCCATCCACGGGTTGCCGCTTCTTGAAGACCGCTGGCTGCGCGTGGTGCCGGAAGTCGCGCTGGCGCGGTTCGCCGAGCTGTTCGATTCGTTGAAGCTGTCCGCGACGTTCTTCGTCATCGGCCGCGAGCTGCAGTACTACCCTCGCGGCTCGCTGCAGGGCCGGCACGAGATCGGATCGCATTCGTTCGCGCATGACTACGCGATGTCGCGCTGGGACCAGGCCAGGATCGCTTCCGACCTCGCTCAGTGCGAGGAGGCGCTGGCGGCCACCGGCGTGCCGAAGCCGCGCGGCTTTCGCGCGCCGGGGTACACGATTTCGCCCGCTTTGATCGACCTCGTCCGCGAGCGCGGCTACCTGTACGACTCGTCGCTCCTGCCGAGCCCGGCGTATTACGCGGCGAAGGCGGCGGCGCTCGCGCTCTACGCCGTCCATGGACGCAGGAGCGATTCGATCCTCGGCTCGCCCGGGCAGTTGTTCGCGCGGCGGGGTCCGCACCTTCGCCGCGGCTTGCGCGAGCTGCCGATCGCGACGACGCCCGTGTTGCGCGCGCCGGTGATCGGAACCACCGTTCTGGCGATGCCCCGTCTGGCGCGGTTCGGCGCGGCGGGCGGGCATTTCAACCTCGAGCTGCACGGGATCGATCTGCTCGACGCCAGCGACGTTCCGCCGCAACTCGCCGCGGCCCAGCCGGGTCTGCGGATGCCGGTGGCGGAAAAGCTGCGCCGGCTACGAGCGTCGCTTTCTTCGCTGCCGGGCGAGCCCTGCACGCTCGAACAAGCCGCCCGCAATCTCTTGCCGTAAGCAGTTGATGGCGCTACAGCCCTCCCGATGGAATCGCAGGCGCTGGTCCACTACGAGCGCGACAGGCCGCGCGGCCTTTTCGGCCGGCTGCGCGGTGCGATGGAGAAGTGGACGCTCGCGCAGGGCGGGCCCGAGTTGGAGGCACGGCTGGCGAGGCTGATCGCGCCGCAGAACGAATACGGCGTCGATCCGTTCGGCATGGAGCTGGAGTTCGCCAAGGCAGCCATCGCCCCGGCGCTCTGGCTGTACAAGCGCTACTTCCGGGTGCAGACGCACGGAATCGAGCAGGTGCCGGCCGGCCGGGTGATGCTGATCGCCAATCACTCCGGGCAGTTGCCGCTCGACGCGCTGATGATCGGCCTCTCGATGCTGGTCGAGGCGGAGCCGCCCCGCGTGGCCCGCGCGATGGTGGAAAAGTGGGCGCCGACGCTGCCGTTCGTGGCGCCGTTCTTCGCCCGCATCGGCCAGGTGGTGGGCACGCCGCAGAACTGCCGGCGCCTGCTGGCGGCGGGCGAGACAATCATGGTCTTTCCCGAGGGTGTGCGCGGCTTGAACAAGACCTTCGACAAGAAGTACCAGCTGCAGGAATTCGGAATCGGATTCATGCGGCTCGCGCTGGAGACGAATACGCCGATCGTCCCGGTGGGCGTGGTCGGCGCCGAGGAGCAGGCGCCGGCGCTCTTCGACTTCAAGGCCGGGGCGAAACTGCTGCGGCTCCCGGCGCTTCCCATCACCCTGACCGGCGTCCCTCTGCCGCTGCCGGTCAAGTACCACCTCTGGTTCGGCCCGCCGATGCGCTTCTCCGGCACCCACGAAGACGACGACACCGAACTGGAGCGCAAGGTGCGCGACGTCAAGTCCGCCGTCCACTCCCTGCTGCAACGCGGCCTCGACTCCCGGAAAGGAATCTTCTAGTTGGGGACACCTTCCGGGGACACCTTCCGGGGACACCTTCTCAGGCCACCGCACAAACAGCTTCCCGCGGTGCCACAACGCGTCCCACACGTTCTTCCACCTCTTTCAAGAACGCCTCGTCGCCGAGGGGCAAGCCGCTCGCCATATGTCTCCGCAGCGCGTCGAGCATTTCCGGCTCGATGGCCTGCCCGACGAAGCGGCCCCAGTCCTCGACGCGCGCCAGCAGCGGCGCGACGCGCACGAGCTCGTCGTCACACCCGAAGAGATGTGCGCGAGCGCTGCTCCATTCATGCTCGGCGGCTGACGAGACGAGACCAGCCCGCACGGGGTTCAACTCGATGTATTTGGCCGCGGCAATCGTGTGCCGTTCGTCCATCGGGTACGACGCAAAGCGCCCCTGCCAAAGATGGCCGCGCCAACCCTCACGCTTGTTGATTTCGCGCGTGTATTTCTTGTGCGCCTCGCCGATCGCTTCGCGCAGCGCTTCCGGCGATTCCGGAACCGCGACCAGGTGCCCATGATTCGGCATCAGGCAATAGGCCCAGATCTCCACGCCATAACGCACACAGGATTCGGACATCACCGTCCGATAGCGCGCGTAATCCTCGGCGCAGAAAAAGGTGCGCATGCGGCGGTTGCCGCGCTGGGTGACGTGGTGAGGAAGACCGGGGACGACGACTCGAGCGGTTCTTGGCATGACGCAGGCATACAACAGGGGTCTGACATCGCTCGGACGCGGCGGTAAGGTGTCCCCGGAAGGTGTCCCCGGAAGGTGTCCCCAATGAGTGTCCTCATTACCGGTATTAGCGGGAACCTTGGGAGGGCGCTGGCCAAGCAGCTGCACCGGACCGAAAAAGTGATCGGGCTCGATCGGCGGCCATTTCCCGGTGCGCCCAAGGACCTCGAGGTGCACCACCTCGATATCCGCAAGCGCAGGGTCGAGGACCTCTTCCGCCGCGGCGAGGTGAAGGCCATCATCCACATGGCCATCATCCATGACCCTCGCCTGTCGCAGCACGAGCACCACAGCTTCAACGTGCTGGGGACCAAGGCGGTACTGCAGTTCGCGGCGAAGTACGGGGTTGCCAAGGTGGTCGTCCTGAGCAGCACCTCCGTCTATGGCCCGCAGCCGGAGAACGACAATTTCCTCACCGAGGAGTCGCCGCTGCTCGGCTCGCAACGCTTTCCCGACATCCGCGACCTGGTCGAGGTCGACATGTACGCGCAGCAGTACATGTGGAAGCAGCCGTCGCTGGAGACGGTGATCGTGCGGCCGGTGCACATCGTCGGACCGACGGTCAGGAACGCCCCGGGCACTTACCTGAGATTGCAGCGGCCGTGGACGCTGGCCGGATTCGACCCGATGGTGCAGCTGATCCACGAGGAGGACGCGGCACGCGCTCTCGCGCTGGCGCTCAAGCCGGGTGTGCGCGGCATCTATAATGTCGTCGGTCCCGGCGAGCTGCCGCTCAGCGCCGTGCTGCGCGAGCTGGGGCGCACGCCGATCCCGGTGCCGCACCTGATCGCGCGGCCCCTGCTCGGCAAGCTGTTCCAGTATCGGCTGGCGGGATTTCCTTCCGCCGAGCTCGATCACCTGCAGTTCCTCTGCACCGTCGACGGTTCGCGCGCGGAGAAGGAGCTCGGCTTCCGGCCTTCGTACACGCTGCGCGAGACCATCCGCAGCGTGCTCGGCGAGGTGCCGCCACGCGTGCAGGGCGCGGCCTGAGTGCTGCTCGTCTTCGATGCTCCCGGAATGCGCGTGCTGGTCTGCGTCGCGCGAGAGCCGGCGTTGGAAGCGGCACGGCGGCACCAGCTCGCGGCCGGGAGTGCGGCAGCGCTGGCGCAGGCCATGACCGGCGCGCTTCTTCTCGCGGGACACGATCAGACGCGCGTCGACGTGCAGCTCGAGTGCAACGGGCCTCTGCGCGGGCTGCTCGTCGACGCCGAGCCGGATGGTGCCGTGCGCGGGCTGGTACGGGTCGCGGACCTCGGCGCTCCCTCCGGCAGATTCGACGCGCGGCCGATTCTCGCCTCGCCGCACGACGAACGCGCCGGCCGCATTTCGATCCTGCGCGCGCACGCGGACCGGGCCGCATTTCCTTTCGCGGGCGCCGACATCGGCGCGGCGTTGACGCTCTTCCTGCGCAACGATCGCGCTGCGGGCGGCGAGATGGCGCTGGAAGTCCTGCTGCGCGACGGCGAACCGATCCCCGCCGGCGTCCTGCTCGCGCCGCTCAGCGAAGACGACTCCGAGAACGTGAGGGCGTTCGGCAAACCGATGCGCCAGCGCATTCTCCGTGAGGCAATGGCGAACGACGCGTATGCGCTGGCAGCACGGCTCCCATTCGGACCGCTGCGCTTGATCAGCGAAATCACGCCGCATTTTGCCTGCCGCTGCTCCCGCGACCGGGTGATCAATGCGCTCAAGACCTTGGGACCCGCCGAGCTCCGGGACATGGCCGAAAAGGACGCCGGCGCCGACCTCACCTGCGACTTCTGCTCCGCCAGTTATCGTATCGAAGCCGATGAGCTGTTGAGGCTGGCCTCGCGATAAAATCGAGGATCGTGCGCCGCCTGCTGCTCATCGCGCTCGTCCTCGGCTGTTCCCACGGCCTCGGCGAACGCCCGTGCGGCGACAACAGCGACTGCCCGTCGCCACAGAAATGCGTCGCCGGGCGCTGCGCCAACAGCGGCTTCTGCATCGGCTCGGCAGCCTGCAGCGAGGACGGGGTCTGCGGCGCCGGCCAGCACT
>VBLM01000009.1 GCA_005879095.1 Deltaproteobacteria bacterium | reverse complement strand
CGTCGTCGGCGACCGCGGTCTGCGTCGAGTCGAAGACCGACGACGCCGGGTTCCCGTTGTAGTCGACGCTGACCGTCTGCTCGACGTTGTACTGCAGAATGCCCTTGTACTTCCCCTCGGCGGCCGCCTTGAACGCGGCGTTGATCTCGTCGACCGACGTCTTCTTCGAGAGCTCCGCCGTCAGATCGACCAGCGAAACGTTCGGCGTCGGCACCCGGATCGACGTCCCGTTGAGCTTGCCCTTCAGCTCCGGAATCACCTCGCCGATCATCTTCGCCGCGCCCGTCGACGACGGGATCATGCTCAACGCCGCCGCCCGCGCACGACGTAAGTCTTCGTGCGGCAGGTCGAGGATGCGCTGATCGTTGGTGTACGAATGGATGGTCGTCATCAGCCCGCGCTCGAGGCCGAACTGCTCGAGGAGGATCTTCGCCACCGGCGCAAGGCAGTTGGTCGTGCACGACGCGTTCGAGATCACGTGGTGCTTCGCGCGAAGCAGATGGTGAAATCCTGCCCCTTGCCGGGCGCCGAGATGATCACTTTTCGCGCGCCGGCCTTGAGGTGCTTCTCGGCGTCGGCCTTGGCAGTGAACCGGCCCGAGCACTCCAGCGCCACCTCCACGCCGTGCTCCTTGTGCGCCAACTCGGAGGGGTCCCGCTTCGCGCTGACCGCGATGCGCTTGCCGTTGATCACCACCGCGTCCTCGGTGGCCTCGACCGTGCCGTCAAAAATCCCGTGCACCGAGTCGTACTTGAACAGGTGTGCAAGGGTCTTCGGCTTGTCGACGTCGTTCAGCAGCACCACGTCGAAATCACGCGCGCCGCGCTTGATGGCGGCGCGGAGGATGTTGCGGCCGATGCGTCCAAAGCCGTTGATGGCGAAGCGAGCCATGTCCTGGAACCTCCCTGGGGGAGGCACACATAGGGCCCGAAAGGCAGATCGTCAAGGTTCGGTGAAAAACAAAAGAGCGGCGCCAGGCCGCTCTCCACCGCAGTTTCTACGAGCGAGGGGCCCTACGCGGCCCCTTTGCGCTCGTGCTGCAGATCCTGCGTGATCAGGTCGATCAATTCGGTGGACAGCGCGAGCAGCTGCTTCGGCGTGTAGCCGCTGGAACGCAGCTCCTTGTAGAAGGAACGCGCGAGGATGCGCGCGCCCGCGGAACGGTCGAAGTGCGTGACGCTGGCTGTCGGTTCAGTCGTGGCAGGCTGGGGAGAGAGCTTGTCAGACATCTGTTGACCTCGGCTATGCTGCGGGGACGTCCCGGATTCCTCTGCAACTCGTTTGCCGAATGCCTGATTCCAGACATTTCAAGGACTTGCAAGACGCGCGGCGCCATTTGCCGCGCTGCGGTGCGAAAGAGTCAACGCGTCAGGACCCCGAACGGCTATGTAGGACGCGTAAGCGAATTGGCACCGCGCCGCGTTACCGGATTGCGGCTTTTCCGGCCCGTCCCTAAGCTGCCCGGCCCATGCAGCTCAAGGTCAAGCAGGCCGGCAGCGCACAGGAACTGACCGTCGGCAGTCAGAAGGAGTTCCTGCAGCTCTACCGGCGCGGCATCATCGCCGCCGATGACCTGGTCCTGCGCGGCGAGCGGTGGGTCCCCGCCGGCCAGCTGCCATGGATTCACGGGATGGCGCTCGACACGCGACGCGACAACAAGCGGCTGTTCTGGATCACGGTCGGAATGATGCTGCTTGGCCTGCTGGGCGTGCTCTGGATCCAGTCGCACGCCGGCACGGTGGCCAGGAAGACCGGCGCTCTCCCGCCTGGCGGAGTGCGGGCGGTGCCCGCTCACTGATCCATGCTAGAGAAGCGCGCATGGCGAAGGCGATCTGGGAAGGCAAGGAGTGCGACGTCCGGGTCGACACCGACCTGGAAGCGAACTGGTCGGTGAGCATCCTTTCCGGCGAATTCGACCCCGTTTCTCTGATCAAGCGCCCCGCCGCACCGGTGGTGATCAAGGTCCGCGCAAAATCGCGCTGGCTCGCGCTCGACCAAGGACTGCGCTCGCTGAAGGCACAGGGAAAGATCTCCGACTACACGCTCGAGCCACGCCCGCCCGAAGAGCTCGCCGCCGCCGAAGCCGAAAAGGCACGGCTCGCCGCAAGAAAGACCGCCGGCGCCAAGGCCGCCGAGGACGAAGAAGAAGCCTGATCTCCTGCTCGCGTGTGAACGCGCTGTCCTCCGGAGCGGTTGCAGCGATCACCCGCGAAGTGGCGATGCGGATCCCGCCGAACTCGTCCCAGGACAAGCTGACGGCGCGTTCTTTCGCTGTTGCCGGTCAGTGTCTGCCCGCGAGGTGGCGAAGGCAGCGAACCAACGGCAGGGGGGTGACGGAATCACTGACCAGTTAAGGGGTGACAGAATCACTGACCTACGACAACGCGCGCTTTTTCGCTTGACAGATTCTGGCGTGCGGAAATTCGCGAGTCCCAAGTGCGCGCGTGGCATGGGCTTCTCCGCGCATAGGCGCGCGCAGGATGCGAGGCGAGTTGGACTTGCGCCGCGAGTTAGCGCCGCTTGAGAGAACGCGTCAGCGCGCGTCTGCGGCCGTCAAAAATCGCGGTGCTAGGCTTCGCGCATGGAACCATCCATTTCGTCCTTGAGCAACGACGAGCTTCTCACTGCGACTCGCAACCTCGTCCGGCAATCGTGTTCGACAGAGGCCGATCTCCTCATGCACCTCGGGGAGATCGACGAACGCAAGCTCTACCTGGACCGCGCGTTCTCCTCGATGTTTACCTTCTGCACGCGCGAACTCGGCTTTTCGGAGGGTGCCGCGTACAACCGCATCCTCGTCGCGCGCGCGGCGCGGCCGCTGCCCGCGCTCATCGAGGCCGTGCGTTCGGGGCGGGTGCACCTCGCCGGACTCCGCCTCCTAGCTCCGCATCTCACGCTGGAGAATCACGCGTATCTGCTCGCGAAGGCGACAGGCCGCACCAAGGACGAGATCGCCGAGCTCGTGGCCGCCATCGCGCCGCGGCCACTGCCGCCCGCGATGATCCGCAAGCTGCCCGAGCGTCAGTCGCTTCCGCTCGTCGAGTCAGCCGCGAAGCCGGTGGCGCCGCCTGCTCGTCCGATCGTGCCGATGGCCGAGGCCTCGTACAAGCTGCAATTCAGCATCTCGCGCGAGTTCCGGGACGAGATTCGCGAGGCGCAGGACCTCCTGCGGCATCGTGTACCCGACGGCGACCTCGCGACGATCTTCCGCGCTGCGCTCGAAGTGTTCGTCGCGAAGGCGCGAAAAGAGCGCTTCGCGGCCGGCTGCAAGCCGCGCGGCAGAGCGGAAACGAGCGTGGAAACTCATTCGCGCCATGTGCCGGACCCTATGAAGCGAGCGGTCCACGAGCGGGATGGCGGCCGCTGCACGTTCGTCGACGAACGAGGAAAGCGCTGTGACGAGAGAGGCGCGCTCGAGATCGATCACGTCGACGGCTTCGCCCGCACGCACCGTCACGACCTCGACGCGCTGCGCCTGCTCTGCCGCGCCCACAACCAGCATGCGGCGGAGCAGATGTACGGGCGCGCCTTCATGGAGGCAGCCCGCGAACGAACTCGTCCTGGGACAAGCTCGCCCGCCGGGACAGGATTGCCCGACCGCTGAACGATCAGGTCCAGGGTCCCCTTCATTTAGCTTCAGCGCGTTTGCGTACCCGAGCAAACAGCTCCGGCAGTGCCTTCGTATTCGCTTTGTTCGCGATGAACGTCGGAATGCTGCCGCCCGGGTCCGTCAGCAGCTGATACGTCGCCAGCGTCCGCTTCCCGCCGTCGATCGGCTCCATCGTCCAGCTCCCGGTATTCACCTTGAGCCGGATCACCCCGTCCTCCGGCGGCGGCACCCCGGTCACCTGAGTCGGCTCCCACGCCGCCCGATACACGCCGCCCGCCAGGTTCTTCTCCAGCCGCGACTTCACGATCCAGTCCCGCCGCGACGCTGCGCGAAAAAACCGCCTGATCCTGCACGTACGGCATGTTCCCGACCTGATGCTCATAGTCGGTAACCACCTCGAAAACCCGAGAGGGCGGCGCGTCGACCTGTCCGACCGCCTTCACTTCCTTCACGTCCACGCCCGGCTTCTCGCGCGTGTACACCGCGAGCCCGTATTCACAGCACTTGGTCTCGTCGCAGCTCCGGGGCCGATCGCAGTCGAACTCTTTCTGCCTCCACTGCTGGCTGTCGGCGGCGGCAAGAAGAGCAGCGATCCAGAGTGCGCGCATCCCGCAATCCTACGATGTCGGAGCCTTGTGATACAGCAGGCGCATGGACGAGATCCGCGCCATCGTCGCCCAGGTTCGCAACGCGCACGTCCGCGCGCTGCTCGACGCGTTCCTCGACGATCCCGAGATCGGCCCCGCGTTCGACATCGCGCCGGCCGCCAAGAGCATCCACCACGCGCACCGCGGCGGCCTCCGCGAGCACACGCTGTCGGTCCTGCGCCTCGCCGAAAAAGTCTGCGACCACTACCCGCAGCTCGACCGCGACCTGGTCCTGGCCGGCGCGCTCCTTCACGACATCGGCAAGACCCGCGAGCTCACCGCCGCCGGAGAGGACTACACGGACGAAGGCAAGCTCGTCGGCCACCTGGTGCTCACCTGCCAGCTGATCCGCGAGAAAGCCGCTCGCATCGCCGACTTCCCCCGCGAGCTCGAATGGCGCATCACCCACCTGGTAGTGGCGCACCACGGCCGGCGCGAATATGGAAGCCCGAAGGAACCGGTCACGCTGGAGGCCATGGCCGTGCACGCGCTCGACGATCTGGACACGCGGATGTCATCCTTCGGTCAGCTCTTCGCGGCGGCGCCGGCCGGCGCGCGCTGGACCGACAGCAAGAACATCTACGGCCGCCAACTGCTGCGAGGAAAGTGATGCAGCCGTTCCAGCGCACCGCTGCGGTGTTCGACATCGACGATTCGCTCCTCGACGGAAACGCCGGCACCATCTTCACCTGGTTCCTCTATTCCAACCGCGAGATGGCCCCCGCCGTCCGCTCGCAGGTCCCGCGCGCGCTCTACGAATACGCCCGCAAGCGGCTGGGCGAATCGGACATGGTCGCGCTCGGCAGCCGCTGCCAGCAGGGCATCCGCGCCGACCGGCTGCGCGATCTGGCGCGTCGCTGCTTCGACCGGCACATCAAGAAGCGGGTCACGCAGATGGGTCTGCGCACCGTCCGGCGGCACCTGCTCATGGGTCACATGGTGCTGGTCGCCTCGGGCTCGCCGCAGTTCATCATCGACGAGCTGGGCCGGTTCGTCCACGCGCACGAAGCGGTCGGAACCCGGGCCGTGATCAAGGAGGGCGTCTCCACCGACGAGCTCGTCTCGCCCATCGTCTTCCGCGAAGGCAAGCGCGAGCGGGTCAAGGAAGTGCTCGCGCGCCACGGAATCGACGTCGGCCGCTGCTACCTCTACTCGGACTCGGTGGCCGACACGCCTCTCTTCGAGGAGGTCGGCCACCCGATCGTCGTCAACCCGAAGCCGGCCTTCCGCAGCGAAGCCGTCCGCCGCGGCTGGGAAGTCGTCGAATGGAAAGGCCGCTGGAAGACGGAAGGAACCGAGGAACAACTGGGCGAGGAATGGCTCAGCTGGGAAGGCTAATCCTTCGCGACCGCGAAGCCGGAGTCGGTGATCGCCTTCTCCAGGTCCGCGCGCTTCACCTTGCTGTCGTCGTACTTCACGACCACTTCCTTCTTCGCCTTGTCCGCGGTGACGCTCTCCACGCCCTTCACGTCCTTGAGGGCGGACTCGGTGCGCGCAGCGCAGCCGCCGCAGTGCCAGCCGGAGACCTCGGCGAGCAGCGAACCAGCGATGAGCTTCTTCATTTGTGACCTTCCTTTTGCGTCTTGGACGTCCTTCAGGGAGGCAGATTCAAACGATCAGCGCGGTAACCGCAAGGCCTTCCGGGCATTCCCCGTGGTGGCGAGCGCCAGCTCGTCCGGCTGCAGCCCGCGGACTTCGGCGAGCCTTGCGGCCGTCAGAGCGACGTATGCGGGTTCATTGCGCTTTCCGCGATGCGGGACGGGTGCGAGAAAGGGGCAGTCCGTCTCCACCATGACGCGGTCGAGCGGCGCTTTTTGCGCGGCCTCGCGGATGGCATCGGCGTTCCGGAACGTGAGCACGCCGGAGAAGCTCAATGACATCCCGAGGGCCAGATACCGTTGCGCCGCCGTCCAGTCGCTGGTGAAGCAGTGGATGACACCGCCGTCCGGTCCGAGCTCGCTCGCGAGGATGTCCGCCGTTTCAAGATCGGCCTCGCGTGTGTGTACAACCAGCGGTTTTTGCAGCGCTTTCGCCAGCCGGATCTGGGCGCACATCTCTTCCAGTGCTGCGAGGTCCGCTTCGGTTGCTCGAGCAGCGTCGTGCGGATGGCTGCCGGCCGCCGCGCTGAAGAACGATCGATCGCGATCAGCCAGCGCGATCGCGTCGCGCGCGCCCGCCATCCCCGCGTCTTCGCGCCACTGCCCGACGACGACGATGTGCACCAGTCCGGCCTCGCGCGCCCGCGCGACGGTCGCGTCCAGGTCCGCCCCGTACTCGGCAAAATCGAGATGTGCATGCGAATCAATCAGCATGTGCGGCGACTTCGGCGAGCAGCTCGCGGCAGAGCTGCGACAGCTCCGAAGACGGCTCCGCCGACGCCAGTTTCTTCAGCAATTCCAGCGCATTCGGCGTGCCGAGCTCGGCGAGGCCCTCGGCCGCGTCCATCCGCAGATCGTCGGCCACCTCTTCCGACCCCGCGACGTGTAACAGCCGCTCTTCCGCGCCCGCCGCCCGCAAACGGCCCAGCGCGCGCATCGCCGCACCGCGCGCGGGATCGCCCTCTTCGTCGGCCAGCTCGCTCAGCGCCGGTATCGCGTCCTGCACGCCGAGGCGGCCGGCCCACTCGGCGGCGATGGGACGGTCGTCGCCCTCCCGCTCGATGCGCTCGACCAGATGCGCGCCGCCGCGCGCGTCGCCGAACCGCGCCATCGCCGCCGCGACCAGCGTCCGGTCGAACTCGCCCAGCGATTCCTCCTCGAAGAGGAGGGCAATCTCCGGCAGCGCCGCGGCGTCACCGAGCGACATCAGCGCCGAGAGCGCCTCCTGGCGGCGGTGATCGTCGCGCAACGCGGCGGTCAGCTCCGGCAGCGCCGCCGAGTCGCGCGCGTCGGAGAGCGCGCAGGCGGCGGCGAAGCGCATCGTCTCTTCGGTCGACGCCATCAGCGCGCGGACCTGTGTGCGCGCCGCATCGCCCGGCAGGCGCAGCGACGCCCACACCGCTGCGACGCGCACCTGCGCGACCGGATCGGCCAGCAGGGCCAAAAGCGCTGCGATCCGCACCAGTGGCTCCGGATCTTCGAGCAGCTCGGTCAGCCGCGGCGCGATAGCTTCCGCCGATTTTGGATCTCCGCCGCGCCAGCGCTCGATCAGCTCGCGGGCCGCGTCGACGCGCAGAGCGCCCTCCGGCGAATCGAGCGCCGCCGCGAGCTCTTCGAGAGCGACGCCGGGCGCCTCGTCCTCGTTGACCTCGGGCTCGGGTTCCTGAGTGGGCTTGCTTCCGAAGAGCGAGGAAAAGAGACCCATCACTTCACCTTCGACCCGGGCGCGACGTCAGCGGGCAGCTCGACCGCGGTATGCTCGCGCTGTCCGCCGCCGGCGAACAGGACCATGCCGTGGGACACGACGCCCTTGCCGAAATCTTTCTTGGGCAGATTCGCGACCACGGCGACGACCTTTCCCACCAGCTCCTCGGGCGCGTACGACTGCGCCACGCCGCTGACGATGGTGCGCGGCGCGCCCTCGCCGAGGTCGATCGATAATTTCAGTAATTTGTCTTTTTTTGGAATCCG